>CAZSUQ010000020.1:0-19578 GCA_964609935.1 uncultured Thermodesulfobacteriota bacterium
ACCGGTTGAACCCCAACCATGGACAGGGAGCCGAACAAGATGCAGGCAAGGGTCAGGATGACGGCTGTGCGGGCCTTGTTTGAAAGGCGAGCCTTGGTGTTCATGTTCTCTCTCCTCTCAGAAGGAAAAAGTTGAACAGTCTCCTTTCATAATAAGGGTGCAGACAGACGGCGTCAACCATCCGGCATGTACCCGGGAAGAAGAAAAAGGGATGTTGCTTGTCCGGGGAAGGACCCGGTTCACGATCCCCGGTAGAGGGAGGATGGGTGTCACCCGGATTTACGCTGTTCCATTTCCTTCAGACGCCGCTTCAGCTCGATCATCTTCATCTCCCTGGCAACGGCAAACCGGTTGAATCGTTCCAGCTCCTCGTTCTTCTTGAGGAGTTCCTCGTTGATTCGGGCGAACTCTTCATTCTTTCGTGCAAGCTCCTGTCGGTCTTCCTCCAGGGAGCGATTCAGCCGCTTCCAGTCCGTCATGTCGTGAAGAAACAGGATTCCCCCCACCTGCTGCCGTTTCTCCTCATAGACCGGGGAAAAGGTCAGGTCCACGGTCTTTTCCTCTGTGGACAGTTCCAGGGAAAAATGGTTGTTGCCGTGATTCCCCTTCAGGATCTCTCTGACCCAGGACTGAAAAGGGGCTGCATCCCTGACCTTGGGCATGATCAGACTCATGAGTGCATCCGTATCGATCCCCACGATATCGCGACGCAGATCAAAGAGTTCGTAAAAGTAAGGATTCGTCCCCACGATGTGTCCGGAGTGATTCACGATCAGAACACCGGAGCGGAGGTTGCTCAGAATGGTGTCAAAGGCGATGGGTCTCAGGTCGGTCAGGGCCAGTCGATAGATACCGATGCCGTAAAGGGTAACGGTGACGGACATGAGGATGGGCGTGATGTCCATCTGGAGTGAAACGATCCGGAAGATGAAGAGGACATTGCCTGCGAAAGGGATGAGGCATCCCATGATCATGATGATTGTCTGTTTTCGATAAAGCTTTTCCGATGTTCGGAAAAAGCTGAACCCGTAGAGGAAGATTCCGGTAATGATAAATATATAAGAGGAGATCGTGTGGAACCAGTAGGCGGGCCCGAAGACCTGCGTCTCGAGATGAAGGGTCAGGCTGTCGGTAAGGAAGAGGTGATGCCATGGGTTCGTCAGGAGGAGGGAATAGCTGATCACAGCCGGGGTAAAGAGAAGCGGCACGTAATTGCGAATTCTCGTCCATCGGGTTCCCGTGTAGAGAAGGGCCAGGAGAATCCAGAGTGCACCCACCGGGCAAATACCGAGGAAACGGACCAGGGCCCAGGCATCCGCCAACCTTCGCGGTGTGACCATCTGCAGAAAGTCGCCCAGAGCCCAGACCGAGACCGAGAAGACGAGGAATCCCAGGACAAGACGAATCTTGTTCCATCGTTCCCTCCGGAAGAGCCCGATGGCCAGGATCCCCAGAGCCAGGGACGTGAAAAGGAGGACCAGGGAGAAAGGTTGATTGGAAACCAGTTCATACATAAGGAATATTATAGGAAAAGCCTGTTTTTTCTGTCAAATTACTCTTTTTTGTCAAAACGGAAAAAAATGTAGGGTGGGATGTTGGGAAGGGATTCCGGTTCGAGGTCAGGTGCCGTCTTTTTCGTCTCCTTCCGGGTGGTCCGCGGTGGAGGTTGTTTCCGGGTCCGTACCTGGTGACAGCCTGGAAACGCTTGCTTTCACTTCCTCTGCCTTTGGGTGGTAGGGATGGTCTGCAAGGAGCTTCCGATAGGCCTCCAGTGCTTTCTCGGGCTGTTCCAGCATCTCGTGGCAGCGCGCAATCCCCATCCAGGCCCACCCCTGGACATAACGCTGCTCGGATTTGAGCAGTTCTTCATAGGCTTGAAGGGCTTCCCGGTAATCTCCTCTTCCCTCATGGGAATAGGCAAGTCCCTCCAGGGCAAAGGCTTTCAGGGCAGCCGGCTCCTTCCTTCCGTCCAGAAAATCCTTGTAGGTGTCGGCGGCGTTCTCGTAAATGCCCTCCTCGTAATAGATGTCACCCACCAGGAGCCTTCCCAGCTGGCCTGCATGCGTGCGCCCGAAGTCGTGGATGAGCTCCTCCAGGATGACCCTGGCATCTTCCTTGTCCTCTGGTGACGGGCCGGGAGGCTGTGTCCCTGAGCCCCTTCCCTGCCGGTCTGCCGACGGGGAGGAGCTGAGAAGGGCCTGGGCCTGCGAGAGAAGCTCCGACGCTTGTTCTTCACGGCCTTGAAAATGGGATCGTGCGGCAAAGATGATCACCAGGATCAGCACGAGTCCGGAAAGCCCCAGCAGGAACTCACGTTTTTTCTCCATCACGGTTACGAGGGTTTTTCCCCAGAAGGTTTCGAACTCGTCGGGCTGCCGGATCTCTTTTCGGAAGGACTTTTTTTGGGCTTTCATGAAGCTCACCTCAATTTTCCATGCCGGGCTTCAACAGGCGAGTGATGCCTCGGCACCGGGATCAGAACTTCTGCAGGCTTCGAACAACGGCATCCAGGTCCGCGGCATCGGCAAAGAGCTCCGAGCCGGTCAGACGGTGGGTAAGCGCCTGATACATTTGCTCAACCTGGGTTCGGAAGGCATCGTCCAATCGTTGAGGAGGACGACCCAGCCTGGATTTCACCTCTTTCTGAAGGGAGCCTGACGGGGGGCCCTCCTCCTTGATGGATTGCATCACACGCAAAAGGTCGGTGTCGTATTTCTTGTAATACTGTCGAAGAGGCTCCTTGCTCAGCTGAATGCCCTTGCAGGTGATCCGCAGTTCGTCCGGTGTAATGGAGTCTGCAAGGAGAAGATCGTCCCCGATCTTTACGAACTCAAACTTGCCGTCCCAGAGATCCAGGCCCTTTTCCGAGAACAGGGAATAGAGGAACGCGGCCACGAGCAGGGAGAGATCACGGAGTTCAAAGAATTTTTCCCCGCCGAGGCCGGAGAAGTTCAGGCCCGTTTCCAGGGAAAGGTGTCGATCCAGCGGTTCCAGTTTCGAAAAGAACTCCAGGACCGGCTGGGAGAGCCATTCGCCTTCCTTGGGTACGGTTTTCAGTCCGATCTGTTTTGCGTATCCCGGGTCCTTTCGAACGCGGTCCAGCAAGGAACTCCCCTTCGGTACCCCGAAACGGAAGACATTCTCCAGGGGAACGAGAAACATGGGGATCCCAGGATGGATCTCGCTGTAATCCCACACGACCTTCCCGTCAATGGAGACGGGCCTGGGAGAAAGAACCGGGACGGCATGAACAAGGAGTTTTCGCGTCGGTTCCTTGATCTGCTGAAAGGACCTGCAGCGGCCCTTTTCATCGAGAAGCCCCAGGTAATGTGTTTGAAGTCCGTGGGTTGTGACCTTCTTGCCGGCCGGGGATCTCCGGAGGCGGTCGCGCACCGGCCTCCCACCCATCCGGTCCCATATCGCTGTATCCCGGAACAGGCGTTTCCAGGCCTGAGGCCGGGCCAATTCCTCGAAGAGGTAGGCCGTCATCATGGCGATGGCGCACCCTTTGCCCCGGAGGGGGTCCGGCATTTTTCCATAGTCGAAGACAGAGTAGTCGTCCGTGAACTCAAAGATGTATCGGCCGGGAATCTTCCGTTGCGGCTTTCGTGCCAAGAAAATATTCTTAACCGAACCGCGGTAGACAAGAGCGTTCTTTTTTTCGGTCATACCCGTTCCCTTCCGTAGGTGTCCCTGCCTGAAGGATCGTTTGATGGCGGAAAGAGGCCATCTTCACGATGCGAAAAAACATAGATGTTACGATGAAAAACGTCAAAAGACAAACGGGTTATCCAGGGAAAAATCAGGGATCCCGGTGAAGGCCGATTCCGGGCCCTGCAGCCAGAGGCGCCTGAATCCGAGGGAGCGCGCAATCCCCACGATCTCTTCATATTCGTCCGTACGAAGGTGCCTGGTCATACCCGGATTCCGGGATGCCTCGTGCAGGGGGGCATACTGAGCCATCAGGGAGATGGACAGGGCCGTTGAAAAGCGGTTTTTCAGGTAAACGAGCGAGGCCCTGGCCCCCTCCCGATGTTCCGGCAGCAGAAGGATGCGCACGAGCATTCCCCTTGATGCAAGACCGGTATCCAATGCCTGCTCCAGGTGTCCCACCTGAAGGAACATGGCCTTCAGGGCGGTCCGGTTGGCCTCCCGGTATCGCTGAATGCCGGAAAGCTCCCTTGCGATCCGGTTGTCGGCGTATTTCATGTCGGGCAGAAAGATGTCCACGCTCCCCTGCATGCAGGCAAGCGCCACTTCGGTATCAAAGCCGTGCGTGTTGTACACAATGGGCAGTTCGAGCCCCCGGCTTCTGGCAAGGTGGATGGCTACGGCGATCTGTGGTGCGTAGTGTGTGGGGGAGACCAGGTTGATGTTGTGACAATCCCTTGCCTGGAGCTCGAGCATGATGTCCGCCAATCCCTCATCCGGGATCTCGCGGCCCTTTCTGCCCTGGCTGATGGCTGCATTCTGGCAGAAGATGCAGCGCATGGAACAGCCGGAAAAGAAGATCGTGCCCGAGCCGCGGGTTCCGCTCAGGGGCGGCTCTTCACCCATGTGGGCCAGCCAGTGGGAGACCCTGGCCTTCTGACCGCCCCCGCACGGTCCGCGTTCTCCATTCGTGCGGTCGATGCCGCAGCGTCTTGCACAAAGCTCACAACTACGGAGAAATGCTTGTGGCTCGCTGTGAATCATTCCCGGCGCTTCCTCGCTCTTAACAGGAAAAACGCGTTCTCCACCCGCGGATGTTGACTTTTCGCGAAGGTCCGTCTTTACTGAAAGTTTCTCGTTGTCACAGCGGAGGATTTTCTACGATGGTGCGTATGCTCCTCTTTCCCTTTCCTCACTTCTGGTATCTGGGGCTGATCTGGGCGATCGCGGCCTCCATCCCGGCCGGATTGCTGGCCCGAAGAAAGAACCGGTCGGCAGCCGGATGGGTGTTTCTTTGCAGCCTAACGGGCTTCTTCTTCGGCCTGCTCGGTTTTGCCTGGGTGGTGTTTCTCGTTACGCGCAGGAAGCTCAGCATGCGCATGAAGTACTTGAGCCTCAAGATGGAGGAGCGAATCGCCGAGGCGCTGCAACTCCCGTCCCCCATTGAAGGCAAACTTGAAGAGCGCCTTCTCATGGTGCTGGCCTACAACCCCCAGGGGCTCAGGATCGGGGCGCTCGCCCAGGGGATCGGTCAAAACTGGCGCCACATCGAGGACCTCGTGAATCGCCTCATGCAGGAGAGAAAGGTCCGGAAAGAAGGTGACCGCTTCTTTTTCAATCTCGAATGATCCCCTTCCCTTTTCCTCCGCTTCTCAGCCCACCCTTTTCTTCTCGAGAATCCGCCCGTCAAGAACACAGTCCACAAGGAATTGCGTCAGGTTCCTGGACGCCCGCCGGACGGAACGAAAAAAACGGAGCAGTTTGATCAACAGGAGCGGCCTCGGTATCAGGTAAGCAGCCACCCGGACATACCGCCGTTGTCTCCAGTGCTCGAGGAATGCCATGTCATCCGGCAGGTCAAAAGAGGCCTCGTCCGAGATGACCCTGACGACCAGAAAGGGGACCGAAGCCTTTCGGCACATCTCGGCCAGTACGGAACTCTCCATCTCCACACTGCCGGCGAGATGGGTCTTGCCGAGGGAGATCTTCTCCTCGCTGGATGAGATGACGCGCTCGGAGGTGAGCATTGGCTGGGTGTGAACGGACCAGCCCTTTCGTTGTGCCGTCTCTGTCACTGCACGGAACAGGTCCGGATCGGGCTGATGGGACTGACCTGAAAGAGGGGGAAGGAATCGGACTTCCTCTGGGATGACGATGTCCCCCACCCTGTACGAGGGCTTAAGAGCACCCGCATATCCAATGGAAAGGATTCCACAGAAGCGCCCTGACTGCACCAGGGGCGACACGGTTTTTCTGATGCTGGCAGGACCCACACCGGTGACCACCAGCCAGAGGGGCTCTCCCTGCCATGTACCGCTCCATGCCTTCCCTTTGGAAATCTTTTCTTTTGAAAGGTGCCCCAGTCGTCTGCGAAGACATCGCACCTCCATATCCACAGCAGCTGCAATCATCCAGTGCCGGTCCAATCTGCGCTCTCCGTGATCTTCAGGAAATCGATGGATGGTCTTAAGGTCAGGAGCCTGACTGCTTTGCGATCTTGTCCAGGATGCCGTTCAGGAAGCGCCGGGTTTCTGGGGTGCAGTAAACCTTGGCCAGTTCCAGGGCTTCGTTGATGCTGACCCTTGAGGGGATGTCTTCGCAGCGGAGAAGCTCGAAGGTGGCGATTCTCAGGATGTTCCTGTCCACACAGTTCATCCGGGAAAGGGTCCAGTGACTCGCCACCTCCTGGATGCTCCGGTCAATCGGTTCCAGGTCTGCAAGGATCCCTTCCAGGATCCGGCGGGCAAACGGTACGCTGGTGCTATGCTCCCGGGCCTCGAAAAGAAAGTCCTCCGGATCCTCCTTCCACTGTCCGAGGAGATCCATTGCATAGAGGGCCTGAAGCGCCATTTCCCTCGATTTACGTCGGGATCCCACGAGATATCCCCTACCCATGTAAGAAACAAGTTACACCGAATGAGGTTGGAAGGGACCGCAATGGGTGATTCAGGAGAGATCCTGTCCGGGACCCCTGCCCATTGGGACCTGATCCCACAGCGAGACTTGAGGAAACGGAGGCGCCTTCTATCCGCTCTTTACGGCCTTGACAAGGTTGGCCATCTCGATGGCCGATTCCGCCGCCAGCCACCCCTTGTTGCCCATCTTGGTGCCGGCCCGTTCCACCGCCTGCTCGATGGTGTCCGTTGTGATGATCCCGAAGCTGACCGGGATTCCGGAGTCCAGCATCACGGTTGCCAGGCCCTTGGTGACCTCTGCGCTCAGGATGTCGAAGTGGATCGTGCTTCCCCGGATCAGCGAGCCCAGGCAGACGATGGCGTCACAGCGCCCGGTGTCCGCCATTTGCTTGCAGAGCAGAGGGATCTCAAAGGACCCTGGAACACGCACGATCTCGAGGTTCTGTTCCTTTGCGCCATGCCTGCGAAGAGCGTCCAGGGCGCCTTCGAGAAGCCGCTCTGTAATGAAGTTGTTGAAGCGGCTGACAATCAGGCCGAAGCGCAGCCCTTTTGCATCCAGATACCCTTCGTGGATCTTTGGCATACCTGTTCTCCTAACCGTTCGGTTTTCGTTGGTTGCGGGGTTCTCCCGTATGTTTCCCTGAGCTCACTTCTCTGATTCGGGAACAAAGCCGTGCTGTTGAAGAAATTCCTTTCCAAGGCCTTTGGAGGAATCGGGAACGAGCCCGCGGTTGACCAGGAACCTCTCAATGTATTTGCCGATAATATCCGCCTCCAGGTTGACGGGCGCGCCGGGTCGAAGAAACTTCAGGGTGGTTTTCTCAAGGGTATGGGGAATCAGGTACACCCAGAACATGTCCTGTTCGCTTTCGCCCAGTGTGAGGGAGATCCCGTCGATGCAAATGGAGCCTTTTTCCACCAGGTACCGGGCGGTCTTGGGGTCTGCCTGAAACCGGAGGCCCACGTTGAGGCCCTCATTCCTTTTCTCCATCAGTCGTCCGATGCCGTCCACATGGCCTGTGACCAGATGACCGCCCAGAGGGTCCGACAGGCGTAGGGCCCTCTCCAGGTTGACAGGGCTTCCCGGAGAGAGGGATCCCAGGGTGGTCCGCTGCAGGGTTTCCTGGGAAACCTCCACACGAAGGGAATGTGCATCCAGTTCCACAGCGGTCAGACACGTCCCCTGAACACAGAAGCTGTCACCGATCTTGGATTCGCCGAGGTCCACCGGCACCGCGAGGGAGAGCTGCACGAATCCCTGCTTCCGATGGATCGAGCGAATCTCGGAGACACACTCCACAATGCCTGTAAACATGACTTGCTATACCCTGTTTTTGTGTCCGGTGTTGACCGGATAGCCTTCCAGGAGGAGGTCCCTGTCCGATCGCCGGATGCGAAGATCGTTTACCGCAAAGCCGTGTTTCGGATCGTCCAGGCCCCTTCCGCCGAAGATGCCCGGGGAATCGTGCCCTCCCAGGAGGAGGGGCGCGACGAAAAGGAGAACCTTGTCCACGATCCGCTCTTCCCAGGCCGAGGTGTAAACACCCGAGCCCCCCTCGATCAGGAGGTGCTGTATACGACGTTCACCGAGGTGTTCCAGCAAAGGGGTCAGGGAAACCCGGCCTTTCCTGTCGGATGGGATCCTCTCCACCACGACCCCCATCTCCCGGAGCCTCTCCACCTTCTTTTTGGGTGCCCGGTTCGTGGTGGCCACCAGGGTCGGTGCTTCCTGCTTGAGGACGCGCGCCGTATACGGTATCTGCAGCCGCGAATCCAGGATCACCCTCAAAGGGTTTTGCGCCCCGGGGATCCCCCTAACCGTCAGCCGGGGATCGTCCTTTTGTACCGTGCCGATCCCAACCAGGATGGCATCCACGAGGCCCCTCAGGCGATGCACCTTTTTCCTCGACGCGGCAGAGGAAATCCACTTTGATTCCCCGGTATGACAGGCGATCTTTCCGTCAAGGCTCAATGCCGCCTTGAGCGTGACAAAGGGCCTCCCGGTTTTCATGAACTTGAAGAAGACCTCGTTCAGCCTGGAGCATTCCTCCTTGAGGACACCGCAGGTCACCTCGATCCCGTGCTTCCTGAGAACCCGAATGCTCTTCCCGTTTACCACCGGGTTCGGGTCCCGGGTGCCGATGACGACCCTTTTGATCCCCTTTTCCAGAATCAGGTCCACGCATGGCGGCGTTTGTCCGTAATGGGCACAGGGCTCCAGGTTGACGTAGAGGGAGCTGTTTTCCGGCTTTTCGGTGGCTTTCTGGATGGCGAGGACTTCTGCATGGGGACTCCCGCTTTTGCGGTGATACCCTGTTCCGATGATCCGTCCACGTTTTACGAGTACGGCGCCCACCATGGGGTTGGGCCTGGTCTTCCCCTCTCCACGGCGAGCCAGCCTGCAGGCCATCCTCATGTAGCGTTCATCGTCGGATCCTGAACGCATCTCATCGAGTTTCCTTGGGGTGCTGTTTGAGCAGGTTGCCCACCTCGTTCATAAAGTCCGTGATATCCTTGAACTGCCGGTACACAGAGGCAAAGCGAACGTAGGCCACCTCATCGATGTCATGAAGCGCTTCCATGACCTTTTCGCCGATCTTGTCGCTGTCGATCTCCTTTTCCCCCTTTTCCTGAAACCCCTGTTCGATCCGCTCCACGGCCCGTTCAATGACCGTGATGCTGATGGGCCTCTTTTCGCAGGCCCTCTTGATGCCTGAAAAGATCTTGTTGCGGTCGAACGGCTCCCTTCGTCCATCCTTTTTGATGACCAGGGGGAGGACCTCCTCGATTCGTTCATAGGTGGTAAATCGCTTGTTGCAGGAAAGGCACTCACGACGTCTCCGAATGACGTTGTGGTCCTTGCTCAACCGGGAGTCGATCACCTTGTTTTCATGCTCTGAGCAAAATGGGCATTTCACGGGGGGGCATCCTCCATGTTGACGTGTTGAAGGTCCATCCCTGCTTCGTTCAGCAACTGTTCGGACAGGGAATCCGGGTAGCCCTCCAGGTAGAAAATCGACCGGATCCCTGCATTGATCAGCATCTTGCTGCAGATGACACAAGGGAAATTTGTGCAGAAGAGGATCGAGTCCCGGATGCTCACGCCATGGAAAGCGGCCTGGATGATGGCATTCTGTTCCGCGTGCAGCCCGCGACACAGCTCATGGCGTTGACCGGACGGTATGTTCTGCTGCTCCCGAAGACAGCCCACGTCCAGACAGTGCGGAACCCCGGAGGGAGCGCCGTTGTACCCTGTTGCCAGGATTTTTTTCTCCTTGACCAGAACAGCCCCCACATGCCTGCGCAGGCATGTGGAACGGGTGGCGGCCAGCTGGGCCATCTTGAGGAAATAGACATCCCAGTCCGGACGTTTCTTTTCGAGATCAACGTTCAATGGGGTCACCCTGCTAGCACGTTTCCATGTCTGAATCGATCTTTTCCAGCCTTCTCGAGTGCCGTCCCCCTTCGAACTCGGTTTCGAGCCATACGCGCAGGATCCCGGCCACCTGCTTGTCGTCCAGCCGCCTGCCCGGAAGAACCAGAACATTGGCGTTGTTGTGCCGGCGCGACATCTCCGCAGTCTCCTCATCGTGGACCAGCGCAGCACGGATCCCCTGATACCGGTTCGCAACAATGCTCATGCCGATGCCGGACCCGCACACCAGGACGCCCCGCTGTGCCTTCCCGTCCAGTACGGCGCGTACGGCCTGTTTTCCGTGGTCCGGGTAGTCCACGGATGCCTCTGAGTCCGTGCCGAAATCCAGAACCTCTGCTTTGCAGTCCCGGAGGACCTCCTTGACGATCTCCTTTGCCGGAAATCCGGCGTGGTCTGCTGCGATTGCGATGGTTTCTCCCATGGTCTCGGGCCTTTACTGTTGGCTGGGGGATGAAGGGATTCTTTGTCTAGCCATCCTGGGCAAACTTCTCCACGATGTAATCAATGGCCTGCTTGACCGTTTGGATACTCTCGGCCTCTTCGTCCGAGATCTCCATGTTGAACTGTTCCTCGAGGGTCATGACCATTTCCACGATGTCCAGTGAGTCCGCTCCGAGATCCTCCAAAAAGGACGCCTCCTCCTTGATCTCTTCTTCCTGAAGGTCCAGTTGTTCAGCGATCACCTTCTTGACGACCTGGGCCAGTTCCTCCCGCGACGTACTCATGTGCTCCACTCCTTTCTTTCCCGTGCTTCACGAAATCGCGTAACGAAGCTGTTTTTATCTGATCCGGGTATTCAAAATAAGCTATTTTGAAGGCATTTGTCGAGCCCTAGAGGTACATCCCGCCGTTGACGTGGAGGACCTGACCGGTGATGTATCCGGCTTCCCGGGAGGCGAGAAAGGCCACGGCTTCAGCCACCTCTTCCGATGTTCCGGGCCTGCCGGCAGGGATGAGCTGAAGGGCCTGCTGAAAGGCCTTGCCCTCCATTCCGGCCGTCATCTCGGATTCAATGAGGCCGGGCGCAACGGCATTGACCGTAATGCCCCGGGTTGCATACTCCCGGGCCGCTGACTTGGTGAGTCCCAGGATCCCTGCCTTGGCTGCCGCATAGTTGGCCTGGCCCGGATTCCCGGTGAATCCCACCACAGAGGAGAGGTTCACGATCCTTCCGTAACGGGCCTTGGACATGGCCGGGATGACCTGCTGCATGCAGAAGAAGGTCCCCATCAGGTTCACGTCCAGAACCTCCTGCCAGTCTTCCTTTTTCAGGCGGACAAGCAGCTTGTCCCGTTGCATCCCCGCATTGTTGATCAGGATGTGGACCCGGGAGGCTTCCCGGAGGATCGACCCCACGGTCTCCTTCACCCCTTCAGGGCTGCTCACGTCCATCCGGACGGCCCTTGCCTGGCCACCCTGCTCACGAATCTCGTGGGCCAGCTGGTTCAGCGCTTCCTCATTGCGTGCGGCCAGGTAGACGTTGGCACCCTTTGCCGCGAGGTTCAGGGCGATGGCCCTGCCGATACCGCGGCTGGCCCCGGTTACCATGGCCGTCATGTCCTGGAGATTCATGTCCGGCCTCCTGGAGACAGGGAGAGGTCTTCTTGGCGCCCTTGCCTCAAGGCTTTTTCAGGCGTCCGGTACGGCGGAGACTTGATTAACTTTCCACCTCAATGACAGCGGCTTTCTTGTAATATCCGCAGTGGGGACAGATACGATGGGTGAGCCGGGGTTCATTGCATTGAGGACAAGGGACGACGTTCGGTGGGGTCAAGCTGTCGTGAGAGCGTCTTTTGTCCCTTCGGGACTTGGAATGTTTCTTCTTCGGGACGGCCATGGAAATACCCTTTGTTGTGTTCGATTCGTTACTGGTTCTCGGTTATCATGTTCTTCAGTACGTCGAAAGGCGATTTTCCCTCTTCCAGGTTGCAGCTGCAAGTGCCTTCATTCCGGTTGGCCCCGCATCCGGGGCAAAGCCCTTTGCAGCTTTCCCTGCACAGAGGCTTCATGGGCACGGACAGCAGGATGTGCTCCTCGATCAGAGGGTCCAGCTGAATGAGCTCATCCTCGTAATACCCGTACTCCAGATCCTCGGGGAACAGCTCGAGTTCACTCGGCTCCCGGCGATCCTTGCTGAGCGGTCGCAAGGTATATTGAAAGGACAGGTCGATGGGAAGCCTGAAGGCCTCGAGACAACGGCTGCAGGAATAGCTCGCCGCAGCAGAAACCTGTCCTTTTATAAAAACGTCTCGGCCCGACTTCTCCACGAAGAGCTCTCCCCTGGGCAGGGTGTCCAGGGGCATTCCCTGAAGGCCCTCCCAGTCGGAATCCTTTTCTCCAAAGGGGAGTTTCAGGCCTTCATCAGGGATACTCGCAAAGGAGATCTTCACGTGCCGATCCTTTGATAAAAGAATTTCAAATAATATCTTCTTTTAGCCTCTTCTGTCAACCTTCCCTTTCCATACCGCAGGGTTACGTGTCATGTGACCTGTCCTGCGGCGTACAGCCCCTTCTTGTTGACACCCTTTCCTTCTTCAGGATACCTTCTCTAGTAAATAGGTAAGGATGGTTTCCATGATCCGTAAAGCAAAGTATGCCCACAGCTGGTATGCGGGGAATCCCGATAGCCTCCGGTCCGACCTGGCCTCCTACATGGAGGAACCTCATGCATCCCACAAGGTTGCAGGCCTGATGGCCCCACACGCCGGCTACATGTACTCCGGCCCTGTTGCCGGAGCCGTCTACAGCCGTGTCCATGTGCCGGATACCGTGGTCGTCATTGCGGTCAATCACCGGGGAATGGGCGCCCGGGCCGCGATCATGTCGTCCGGAGCCTGGGAGACCCCTCTTGGAACGGTTCAAATCGATGAAGGATGCGCACAGCGCTTGATCGAGCACATCCCCATGCTTGAGGAGGATCATCAGGCTCACTCCATGGAACACTCCCTGGAGCTTCATCTGCCGTTCCTCCAGTACCGGAACGCGGGTTTCCAACTCGTACCGATCTGCCTTCAGAAGCTGGATTATGCGGAGTGCGAGGCCCTGGGGACCGGATTGGCACGAGCCGTTGGGGAATGCCCTGGAGATGTACTCCTGGTGGCCAGCACGGATATGACTCACTTTGAATCGCAGGAGGCGGCAAAGAAAAAGGACCATCTCGCCATCCAGCGGGTCCTCGAGGTGGATCCTGAAGGGCTCTACAACACGGTGGAGGAGAAGAGGATCTCCATGTGCGGCTACATACCCACCACCTCTTTGCTCTGCGCCTGCAGGTCCCTTGGTGTGAAAAAAGGGGAGCTTGTCCGGTATGCAACATCAGGGGATGTGAGCGGCGACTATGGGAGCGTGGTGGGGTATGCAGGGGTTCTGCTCCCCTGAGACTTGAATGTGTTCAGGGTATTCCGTATAATTTCTTCCCTTAAAGTCTGAACAAAAAGGGGAAAAGAGGGACTTCTCTTCAAAGGTTCAATGGGGGATCGTCTAACGGCAAGACTCCAGACTCTGGATCTGGCTATCGGGGTTCGAATCCCTGTCCCCCAGCCAATCCTTCCCTACTCTTCTTGATAAAGATTTAAGGTCCCATCGTCCAGTGGCCTAGGATACCGGCCTCTCACGCCGGCGACACGGGTTCGAACCCCGCTGGGACCGCCAGTAAAAACAGGGGGTTAGCCGGAAACGGTTAACCCCTTTTCATTACATGTCAGCAAGCAAGGAAAAGGAGATATCCAAGCATGTGTCCTGGAAAACCGGATGCCATCGTGGTGGGAACAGGGATTGCCGGTCTGGGGGTAGCGGCCCAGCTTGCAACCCGTGGACTCAAGGTCATCTGTTATGAGCAGGCCCGTGAAGCAGGGGGAAGACTCGGGAGCTTTACATACCGGGACGGATGGTCTGTTGACATCGGGTTGCACATGACGGAACTGGGAGAGCTTGGAGCGGCCAACGAGCTTTGCCGCAGCGTGGGAGGCGTCGTCAATTGGCCGCCCTTCAGTGAGAGCGTACTCTTTTTTGAGCAGGGATCCTGGAAGGACGTCGCGGAACTGGTCCAGATGTCAAAAGCAGACAGGAAGGACTTCAAGGATCTCATGGGCCGCATCGCCTCGCTTCCCGACGAAGCGATCGAGTCGGTTGACGATCTCTCCTGGAAGGAGTGGATGGATCGACAACAGCTGCCCCAATCCCTGCAACACCTCTTTTCACTTCTGTCCATGGTCATGACCACACTGCCGGACCCTTCAGAGCAGTCGGCAGGCGAGGTGCTGTTCATCAGCAGGGAGAATCTCCAGAAGAAAAGACAGATCCTCTCGGCAAACTACCCCCTGGGAGGCATGCGAGCCCTTGTTCAACCTTTGGTAGACGCCATTCAGTCCCAGGGGGGAGAAATCGTCCTGAACTGCAAGGTGCAGGAAGTCATTGTTGACAAGGGTGCGGTGCGTGGCGTTCGGATTCCAAAGAGGGACTCCTCTGCTCCGTATCCCCTGGCGTTTCGCGTGGAGGAGACGAAACCGTCTATTCGGATACCGTCGTCTGCGCCCTCCCCACCTACCAGCTGCACCACCTGTTCGATCTGCACCCATCCAGAACCCCCTTCCCGTCCTGGTGGGTCCGCTGGATTCGGGATACGGCAAAAGAGACCACCGGACTCATCGGATACATCGTTGGCCTGAAGGAACCCGTGACGGACAAGCGCAGCTTCTTTTGCGATCTTCACCTTCCAAATGCAGGGTTGCCCTTCCAGGCATTTCCTGCGTCAAACTACGACCCCGGCGCCGCACCCCCGGGCAAGCAGCTGCTTCATACGGACTGCGTTGTTGAACCCGAGCTCGCAGCGGACCCCTTCGCGGTGCGAAGAACCCTGGAGGCCCTGTGGGACGACCTCTGCATCCTTTTCCCGGGCATGGATAAAAAGACCGAGTTCCGCATCCCGTACAGGACCACAGGATGCGACGGGCTTGCGCGCAAGCCCGGCCTGACCGGGAACTACAAGCCCGACGTGGCGGCCCCCGGGATTCACGGGCTCTATTTCGCAGGGGATACCTACCGAGGCAGGGGTCTTGCCATGAACGGGGCCGCGCGCAGTGCCATGCTGTGTGCCGAAGCCATCCTTGCGGCGCGACACGCCGGCGCTGAGGAGTCGTGAGATTCCGGGCACCCTGCATGAATGGGCAGGCTGGACAAGGGGGCGTTCAGCCTGCACGGGCCAACGGCTCTCCTATTCCCCTTCGCTGGTCATGAGGAACAGCGGTTTCATCTCAAAGCTCTCGTATCGGGGCCGGAGCCGGTCTGTGTTGTAGTGCTTCTTCACATTGACGACCTTGTTGTAGCTCGTGACCACGTCAACGGGCATGTTGTCATACCGCCCGTTCTTCAACACAACGATCCGGCCGTGCACCTTGTTGAGAATCAAATCCAGTGCCAGGTTGCCGTAGGCCATGGGTACCACCGAGTCAATCGCATCCGGGTCGCCGCACCGGACCAGGTAACCCAGCTTTTGATTGATGATGTCGATGGTTCTCCCCTTGTTGTACTTGGGGGAGAGCTCCTTCAGCTTCACAGAGACCAGATCGCCGATTCCTCCCAGCTTTTTGTGTCCAAAGGCATCGGTCGTGGACTCCTGAAAGACCATCTCCCCTCCTTCGAACATGGCGCCTTCCGAGACCAGGACCACAGAGTATCGGCTCGGGTTTTTGAAACGGTCCTCCACCAGGAGTTCGGTGAGACGCTCGATGTCGAACTTCTGCTCCGGTATGACGCAGCGGTTTGCGGCACCGGCCATGGTTGGCATCATAGCGGTAAAGCCGGCATAGCGGCCGAAGACCTCAAGGACCATGAATCGTTCATGGGACCCTGCAGACGTACGGAGGCTGTTGGTCATCATGATGGTTCGTGTCACGCAGGTGCTGAACCCGATGCAGTAATCGGTCCCCGGCACGTCGTTGTCCATGGTTTTCGGGATGGCAACGACCTTCATCCCTTCCTGGTACAGGCGCACACCGTAGCTGAGCGTGTCATCCCCGCCGATGGGGATGATGTAATCGATCCCCAGGAAATCCAAGTTCTTGATGACCTCGGGCGTCAGGTCGTTGACCTCTTCCTTGTATTTTTCCTTCAGGTGCTCCGGGACCTCCGCCTTCTTGACCTTGCTGGGGTTGGTGCGGGAGGTGTGCAGGAAGGTGCCCCCTGTCCTTCCCGCCTTGTTCACGATTTCCTCAGTGAGGACCCGAATGTGATCCGAGTTGTCTGCCTTCTTGTCTCGAACCATTTCAATCGTACCCGCCCAGCCGTGTCGAATACCGATGACCTGGTACCCTTCGCGGATCGCTCGAATGGTGATCGCACGAATGGCCGGGTTCAGCCCCGGTACGTCCCCACCCCCTGTCAAGATTCCGATGACACCTTTCTTTTTTTTCACATTTGCCATGCTATGACCTCCGAATGGTTATTCATTTATCAAAACGATTTTCTTTTGATGCAGATCCTTGTCGTGATGATATTTTACAAAGGAGACGGCCGGCCCGCCAGGTGCCCTAAGCCCTCGACCAGGCGGACGGTGGGAGCCACCGGTTTCCCCTTTGCCGATCGTAGCTCCATTTTCCGGGGATGCCACGCCGGCTCGTAAACTTGGGATTCTTGATCCACTGGAGAAGTTCCTGGTGGGCCTCGTAAATCTTCCGGAACACGGCCGCATCCCCTCCCGCATCCGGGTGATGGATCTTCGCCTCCCTTCGATACGCTGCTTTCAGGGCGCCCTCTGCATCGGATGACAGCAGATCGGATGAGGTGAGCTTGAAGGCTTTCAAGCTTTTCTTCCGGACGTGGAGCCTTCTTTCCTGGGATGGCTTCAGGTCTTTGGGGGAAACCTCGTCCTGGTTCGCCTGTTCGAGCAGATAGTTGGTAGCAACGTACCGCTTTCCGGTCCGCTTCCTTTTCGAGTGCCAGATCGTGCCCAGCCACTCGAGCATCTGCCAGAGGTCCATGGCAGGGGATCCCCGATGGGTTCGCTCACATGCATAGGTGTAGACCTCTTCGGACTGGAAGCAAAGGACGTGGAGGTAGACCATGGAGTGGGAAAACGAGAACGTTGCGAAGCTTGCGTTCAATGTATTCAGAAGTCCGACGGACAGGTCCAGCTTTCGCTCGAGCCCCTGCCGGCAGCGAGGAGAGCAATAGCGCCGCCTGCCGTCCGTCAATGCCGTGCCGCAGGACAGGCATGATCCCTTTTTTTTCGATCTCAAGCGTGTCGTGATCCGGTGGTCGTTCATAAAAATCCGGAAAGCATCATTGTCGTTCGGTATGGATTCTGGCCTCAGGGGGATGCCCCGTCCATGGAGCCGGCTGTTCAGGCGTTCAAACGGGCGCAAAGAAACATGAGGGGCTACAGGAGTTCTTCAATCTGCTGCTGGACATCCCGATAATCGCTCGCCGTCTTTCCGATGTCCTGGAAAATCTCGAGGGCCTCTTGTTTTTTCCCTGCGGCGCGAAGCAGGAGGGCCTGCTCGTAGCGGATGGCACGGGTCTGGTCCTCGCTGAGCCCTGTGACGGACAGGGCTTTTTCGTAGTAAGAGAATGCGTCATCCGGGTTGCTGAGTTCCCTGGAACAGCTCCCCATCATGAAGAGGGCGTCGTACTGAAGCGCCGGGTTTCCGCAGGCAAGCTTGAACTCCTCGATGGCATCCTGAAAGAGTTCCATCTCCTGGTAGGCGATCCCGAGATTGTAATGGGTCTCTGAGTCCTCATCCGCAATCTGTCCCTGGATGCCCTGCTTCAAGTTCTTGACGCGACCATCGAATTCGAGTTTCACACGGGGAGATGCCACGACTCCACCCTTTGACTCCCCTCCCTCGGATCCATCGGTCATCTGCTGCTGTTCGGACGACTTCTTTTTCAAAAGGTCGTAGATATTCGCCTCCATCTTGATCTTGACCTGACCGGAATCCGTGCCTGCCGTTTCGTGATGCGCCTCTTCAATGGTGGCCGTGGAGGCGGATGAATCTGCGGCTTCTTGAAACTTCCGGAGGAAGTCCTGTTTTTCTTCCAACTGGCCGTCCGCCTCGTAGAGGCTCATCAGCCTCTGGAGGATTTTTTCCAGTACCCCCACGTAGCCGGCCTTGTACAGAAGTGACAGCAGCAGTTCGTACCCCTGCTGTTTGTCCGGATAATAACCGGAGAGCCAGATGGCCATGGCCACGGCGTCATCGATCGCCGTTTCCTCCTGGCTCATGGTTTCCGTTGTCCGGCACAAGCGGTCGAAAGGATCGGAAAACGTCCCGCCCTTTTCCGGGAAGATTTCCTCAAAGACCTGGATTCTCCTTCGCGTCTCCTTTATGGGGACCTGTGTGATTTCCTGATAGATCTCCCAGAGTTCCTGTTCGCCTTCCTGTTCATGCAGGATTCTGGCAAGGGCTTCGTAATAAGGGCAGGCATCCGCATACAACCCGTATTGATAAGAGATTTGTGCAGCCCGCCGTAACGCCTCCTTTGACCTAGGCTCCAGCTTGAGGATCTGCTTGTAAAGGGCAATGGACTTGAGGTGAAACCCTGCCTCGGAAAAGATTTCCGCGGATGCCGCATACTGTTCAGCAGCCTCGCGCTTCATGTCCGCCTTGGAATAGATGTCCCCGAGCCTGAGTCGGCTCCGCGTATCCTTTGGGTTCTTCTCAATGAGCTGGAGGTACTCTTTCCGTACCTTTTCCCACTTTCTCTTTTGGAAGGCTTCCTGGATCTTCTTTATCATCACCCTTTCCCTTTCAAGTGGCTTACCAGGCCTTCCAGCCCGAAGAGGTAGCTTGCCACGCCAAAGCCTGAAATCGTGCCCACGGCAATGTCGGAGAGATACGAGTTATGCCGAAAGGGTTCTCGTGCCGCCGGATTGGATAGATGAACCTCCGCAAAGGGGATGCCCGTTGCCAGAAGTGCATCACGAATCGCGACGCTCGTATGCGTAAACGCAGCCGGATTGAAAACGATCCCGTCAACCTTTCCCCGGAGGTCATGAACCTATTCAACCAGTTCGGATTCGGAATTCGTCTGGAACGTTTCCTGGATCGTAGCACCAAGCTCCTGTGCGCGCGCTCGGAGACGCCGGTCGATCTCCTCCAGGGACATGTGGCCGTAGATGCCCGGCTCCCGGGTCCCGAGGAGATTCAGGTTGGGGCCATGCAGGATCGTGATGATCATGTTCCAGTGCCCTTCATTCCTGTGGCAGTTCTTTTGCCTCTTCTTGTGTTCGCGTTCGAGGCGACCGGCTTACGAGCTTCTCTTTCAGGTCCGCCAACCGTTCATGAAAGAACGGGTTGTCCTGGTTTAGCAGGGACAGTTTCTGGTAGATGCCAAAGGCCTTCTCATAATGGCCCTGCCCGGCATAGATCTCGGCCAGGGTCTTTGTGAGAATCTCTCTGTTCGAGCCATCCGGATCCACGGTTGTTGGAGGACATCCTCTCTGTTCATTGATCCACCGCAGGCCTTCCCTTGCCATCTCATCCTTTGTATCCAGGGCGAGAATCCGGTGCAAGGTTTTTTCGAGTCGCTCCAGATCACGGGTCTCCCTGTAGACATCCACGAGCAGCCGTTGTGCAA
>CAZSUQ010000021.1:0-19050 GCA_964609935.1 uncultured Thermodesulfobacteriota bacterium
CCCCCGAAATGGTGGGGGCTGCGTTCAACCTCTGCGAGGGGGGAGAGTAGTTACCCTTCCTGTTTGTAAGGATTGGGGACGCCATCCGGCTGAACCTTCCAGCGCCTGTGGATCCAGAACCACAGCTCGGGTTTTTGGCAGATGATCTTTTCCTGGGCTCTTGCATGGTTTTGGGTATTGATGAGAAGTTCTTTTTCAGGGTCGTCCGGACAAGGCTCCCAGGGAATCTCCTCGGTGACCACCATCTTGAAGCGACCGGGGCCGACACGGCACGAGTAGCCGGAGAGAACCGGAACCCCGGTTTCACGTGCGATCCAGGCACTGGAACGTATCGTGGATGCAGCCCTCCCCATCCATTCGATGAAGACGCCCCGGCCGGGCTTCATATTCTGGTCTATAGCCATGGTGATCACTTCTCCCCGGTGCAGACTTTCCACGATCTTTTCCATTGACCCGCTGCTGAACAGGGTTCCGAGATTCATCCCGAGCCGGGCGTCGATCATGAACTTTTCAAAGACCGGGTGACCGATTCGTTTGGCGATCATGGAGCCCGGGTATCCCATCATCCCTATCCGTGCCGAACCGATCTCCCACTCGCCGAAGTGCCCGCCAATGATGAGTGCTCCCTTCCCCCGGTTTAACGCTTCACGTAACAGTTCCCCGTTCTCAACCTCGAAGGCCTTCCAGAACTTTTCGTCCATCTGCGGCACCCGCAGATAGTTGAGCATGTGACGCGCGAAGTTAAGCATAGATCCCCTGTAAATGGCTTCTTTTTCCTCCGGGGTCTTGCTGTCACCATAGGCAATGTCCAGGTTGACCATGGCCACATCACGTCTAACTTTGAGTCGATAGAGTAGCTCCCGAGCAAGGTCCCCAGCCTGTCCGCACCTTTCCACGAGAGACGACGTACCCCAAAAACCAGGATCCCAAACAAGAGCTTTGTGAACAGGTGGTCTTTTGTATCGATCCTCTCGGCCCTGTCGCGCAAATAGCGGTTGGTCTCTTCCACGGACCAGGGGAGGGAGTGATGAATATCCCTTTCTTCGGCTTGATTCTCCTTTCCCATTGGGCTCTTTCCTCGCATCAAAAATTAAGCGTGCTTTTCGGGTGAACAGGGCAGCGGCAATCTTGAAGAGGCGGGATCCGGTGGCGATGGTTGTTCGTTGTTTACCTGAAGTGTTCATGGGGTCATCCTCCAGGTTGAGTTCGTTCTCATCATCCGGAAGGGCTCACGGCATGACGAACTCCTGCTCCGGATGCTTGACGGTGAGGACGGGACAGGTCGCCTTGCGAACCACCTTTTCCGCCACGCTCCCCATGAGCACGTGCGCCAGGCCGGTGCGGCCGTGCGTTCCCATGACGATCAGGTCCACCTTCTCGTCCCTGGCCGTGTTGATGATCTCGTAAAAGGGCGTCCCGGATACGAGACGGGAGGAGACGTTCGCATACCCGGCCTGCTCTGTTTTCATCAACTCCTTGAGCCGCTTCTCGTAAACCTCCCCGATCTGCTCGATGATGTCTGCCGAAAACTCGATGGCAGAAGGATAGTCAGGCATTTCCAGGGCAGCGTAGTCTGTCACGTGAACCAGGATCAATTCGGCCTCGTAGGTTTCCGCAAAGGCCATGGCATATCGCAGGGCGTGATTCGAGCTTTCGGAGAAATCAACGGGGCAGAGGATCTTCCTGATCTGAATCTTCATGATCAATCACCTCCTATACTAAGGTTTGCGAGGAAAGCCCCCCAATCCGATGACAGTCCGGCCCCCCGGTACACGTTCGACTCCATGTCACTTTTCGACCCGGGCCTGAAGCAGTCGCCCAACCGATTCAAGCACCTGTCCGGGCAGGATGGATTCCATGCAGGCAATATCGCACCGGGTCCGAAAACACCCTATACAGTCGTATCCCTCGGGCTCCAGGATCTCACCCAGCCCGTAAAGCTCGAATTCTCGCCGGTTGAACACGTTGTTGAACAGAACCAGCTTCTTGCCCAGCCCCAGGGCCACGTGCAGGGCCATGCTCACAGAGGTAACCACGAGGTCACACTGGTTCATGAGGCTGAAAAACCGCTGGAGGGGAAAGGTGCCCAGGTAGGCGGCACCGCTTTGCCGGGCAATCCTGTTGTTCTTCTCATGCTCCTGCTCACCCCCCAGGAGGATCACCCCGTGGCCGGCATCCAGAAGCTTCCGGGCCAGGTCCGTCCAGGAGGTCTCGGGCCAGAGTCGCGTCCTCCAGCGGTCCCCGCACCCGGTGTTCAGCCCCACCAGGGGCCTGGCGGCCGGCAGTCCGGTCCAGGGCTCGAGGTCATGCATCTCCATGACGTAGGGCTCGCCCGAAAAGGTGTAACCGCAGATCTCGAAGATCTCCTCGGGATAGCTCTTCGTGTTGGCCTGGTTGACATCGTCGAACAACCCGGTCAGCCACTTGTCGCGGGCGCTGTCGTTCAGGGGCTCGCATGCCCCGTCCTTCCAGACGAAACCATGCTTGACCCCGGCGCGGATCCTGTTGGCAAGCGCGCACGCCTCCGGGTCCTTGTCAAGGCTGAGCAGAACGTCGAATTCCGTTTCCTCGAGCAGGAGGATGCTCTCCAGCGAAAAGGGGAGAGCAACGTCCACCTCTGCCGGGAGTACGTCCACGGTGTGCGTGAGCCAGTAGATCTTCGCAGAAGGGTGGTCCCGGCGAATCCTTCGCAGCAGTGGTGTGGAGCGCAGCACGTCACCGATGGCGCCCAGCTTGAGGATGCAGTACCTGGGGCCGCAAGGCTGGTAAAAAGGGCAGCCGTCGCAGTGGACCCCGTCTTCCTTGTGAGGCCTGCAGGGCCGGTCTCCCATGTAATAACGGCAATCTTTGTGTACGATCACGACGCGTGCTCCCCCACGGGCTCATCCTGTCCAGGTTTATAATTGAAGGTTATCGTATTTAACGAAAAGATGAAACCCTGTGCATTTACTCACACGCCCTTTTCCGCTATTTTCTCTGTACCTTCCGGACAATCCTCACAACCACCCGGAAGGCTCATGATCTCGAGGCCTTCGTCATGGTCGAAAAAAAACTTTCCGGGGACGTGGATCAACACAACAGGGCCGTTCCGGCCTGCCTGGAGGTGGGGAAGCTGCTCACCTCGACCCTGGATCTAAGGCAGATCCTCGAACACATCATGACCAAGGTGAGCGAGCTGATCGACGCCCAGAACTGGTCCCTGCTCCTCAAGGATGAAGCCACCGGGGATTTGATTTTTGAGATCATGGTGGGCGTGGAAAAGGAGCTTGCACAGGGACTCAGGATCGCCGGGACAGAGGGCATCGCAGGTCACGTGTCGAGAACCGGTGAGCCCCTGTTCCTGGAAGATGCCCGCAGGGACAAACGGTTCAGCAGGAAGGTGGACGAGCGAACCGGGTTCAAAACCGAGTCCATCGTGTGCGTACCGCTCAAGAACAAGGGAAACATCCTGGGTGTCGTGGAAATCGTCAACGTGAAAGACCTGGCGTCCTTTCAGGCAAAGGACCTCCCCGTTCTGGAGATCCTGGCGGATTATGCGGCCATCGCCATTGAAAATGCGCGGTACGTTTCCAGGATCCACCGTATGAGCATTACCGACGAATACACAGGGCTGTACAACGCCCGCTTCCTCCATGAGAAGCTGGAAGAGATGATCCGGGAGGCGGAGCAGCGGGACGAGCCCCTTGCCGTGGTGTTCGTGGACGTGGACAACTTCAAGCAGATCGTGGACACCTGCGGGCACCTGCTCGGAAGCCGGGTTCTCAAGGAGATCGGCGAAACCATGGCCTCCTGCATCTCCCCGGAGGACATTCTCGTGAAGTACGGTGGGGATGAATACGTGATCCTGCTGCCCGGCAGGAACAGGCAGGAGGCCAGGAAGGTCGTTGAGGGAATCCTCCATGGGGTCCGGTCAACCACGTACCTGGCATCCGAACCCGAACCGGTCAAGACCACGGCAAGCTTCGGCATCTCCGTGTATCCGGAAGACGCACGGACGAAAAAGGAGATCCTCCTGGGTGCGGACCGGGCCCTTTACGCGGTCAAGGAGTCCACAAAGAACGGCGTTGGAACGCTCTGAGAGAACGAAGAAGAGGGCATGAGAGCGGAAAACGGGACGAGCGGATTCTATGGATGGTGGCTCCTCTTCTTTCTCTGGGTGGTGTACACCATCCCCATCGGGTTTGCGTTCTACAGCCCTGCCGTTCTCTATCCCTTCATGATCCAGGAACTGTCATGGTCGCGCGGGGAAACCATGGCCGGGGCCACGGCCCTCACCCTGGCCTTTGGCCTGACCTCCCCCCTTGCCGCCATCCTGATCTCCCGCATGGGGGCGCGCGCCACGCTGGTGGTGGGCGCCGGAATCGCGGCCGCCGCCTCCCTGCTCATGGGCGTGTGGGGCCACGTGTACCCGGCCTATCTCGCCCTTTCCCTCGTCGTGGGCCTTGGGGTGGCCCTGGCCTCCATGATCCCGGTCCAGACGGTTGCCATCGCCTGGTTTCACAAGCGAAGGGCCCTTGCCCTGGGCCTGGTGCTTGGGGGAGGCGCTGTGGGTGGCTTCATTGCCCCGCAGATAGTCAGTTCCGTGGTTCAGGATGGGGGCGGGAACTGGCGAATCGGTTGGTTCATGATCTCCATGGCTTCCCTGGCCGGCGGGGCCGTGGCCCTTCTTGCGGTTCGGAACAGCCCAAGGGATCTTGGACAGCACCCGGACGGGGCAAAGGCGGGAGCAGCCGGAGCCTCCGGGCCGCCCACGGCCCGAAGCCCGGGAACCTTTCGCGCGACGCACTCCTGGACCGTGAGCGAGGCGTTGAGGACCCGGGCCCTCTGGCTTCTTCTGGCCGCGGTGATCGGCAGCTTCTTCCTCTGGCAGATCGTGGTCACCCAGGGCCCCCTTCACCTGCGGGACCGGGGCTTCGATGCAACGCAATCCGCCTTCTTCTACAGCCTCGCCATCGGCCTCAGCGTGGTGGGCCGTTTCACCATCGCCCTGCTGGGCGACAAGGTGGAACCTCGAATCCTTTTTCTTGTGGGCACGTTCTGTATCCTTGTGGGCGGGATCCTGTTCTGGTTCATCTCCCCGGATCAAATGGGAACGGCGTACCTGTTTCCCCTTCTTGCAGGATTCGGTTTCGGGGCATGCTATGTGTGCATCCCCACGATGATAGGGAATTACTGGGGACCCGAGGCGTTCGCCGGGATCAGCGGGGTGATCTCTCCCATCAGCATCCTGTTCCAGGCCGTCTCGGCCCCGCTGGCAGGATTCCTCTTCGACATTCAGGGCTCCTATTTGACGATCATGGTTCTTGCCTGGATCGGAACGTGCATGGGCCTCGCCGCCATGCTCTTCTGCACACCGCCTGCGCTTGAAGCAAGGGGGAACGGCACCGGGCGGATTCGAACATAAGTAAACGCAAGGGAGGAGGCAAAATGAAGGTCGTTGCATTCAATGGCAGTGCAAGGAAAGGGGGAAACACCAGCATCCTGCTTCGTGTGGCCTGTGATGAGCTGGAACGGGCAGGGGTGGAAACCGAGATGGTGGACCTTTCAGGCAAGGAGCTACGCGGCTGCATCGCCTGCATGAAGTGCTTTGACAGAAAAGACGGCCACTGCGCCGTCACGAACGACGAGCTGAATGCCTGCATAGACAGGATCATGGAAGCGGACGGCGTTCTTCTGGGATCACCGGTCTACTTTGCCGACGTCTCCGCAACGCTGAAGGCCCTGATGGAGCGGGCCGGCATGGTTGCCAGGGCCAACGACGACATGTTCAAGCGGAAGGTGGGCGCAGCCGTGGTGGCCGTTCGGAGGGCGGGATCCGTGCACACCTTAGATTCAATCAACCACTTCTTCCTGATCGGGCAGATGATCATTCCGGGTTCCTGCTACTGGAACATGGGCATCGGAAGGGAAGCGGGCGCGGTGAAGTCCGATGAGGAGGGCATGCTGATCATGAAGACCCTCGGGCGGAACATGGCCTGGCTCCTCGACAAGATAAAAGAGTAACCAGCGGAATACGGAGAAACCATGGTCGGCCTGACCTGGCTCATCATTTTCCTCGCCCTGATGTTCGGCCTTTTCTTCGGTCTTTACCAGAGGCTCAAGCGAAGTGGAAAGCAGGTTGCGGAGGGCCTCCGCCAGGAGCACGGCAGCAGCCTGAAACTCGTCTCCGGATGCGGAATCATCACCGGGTACAACCGCGTTCCAGGGGTGCTTGCCCTTCTCAAGGACCGGATCGTCTATCGTTCGCTGGTGGCAGGCAAGGGTGGAGAGATCTTCCTGCACACGATTGTTGATTTCGCCTGCGAAGAAACGTCCAAGACCCGGCACCGGCGAGCCAGGAAGTACCGGAACGCCTGCCTGCTGGCCATCAGGACCGACAAGGGAGAGGAGGTGCTGTTCGCCGTGGAAAAGGAAACCGCGCCTTCCTGGGAAACATCCATAAAGAAAGCGTTGAAGTGAAACCACAGCTCGAAACCGGAGAGGAAAAATGACCGAACAGGCATGGAACCCGGAAAGCCTTCTCAGGATGTCCGGCGGTTACTGGCAAACCTGTGCCCTGCATGCAGGGGTCAAGCTGGAGGTCTTTACCAGGCTGGGGGAACGGACATGCAGCGCCGAGGAGATGGCAGGGGAGATCCAGGGGGATGGACGGGGCGTGACCATGCTCCTCAATGCCCTCGTTGCCATGAACCTGCTTGAAAAAACGGAAGGGCGGTATGCGAACACACCTGTAAGCGGGCAATTTCTCTCCAAGGCTTCCGGGCAGTACATCGGCCACATGATCATGCATCAACATCATGTCATGCATGGCTGGATATTCCTAGACAAGGCCGTGGTTTCCGGAGCGCCTGTGAGACCGGAAGGCGCTTTCAGCATGGAAGCTTTCGTGGAGAGCTTCCTGATGGGAATGAACACCCTGGCAACGGCGCTGGCACCGATGATCGTCAAGGAGGCGGATCTTTCAGGCAGGCGGCATCTTCTGGACCTGGGCGGCGGCCCCGGGACCTATTCCATTCACTTCTGCAAGGGCAATCCCGACCTGAAGGCCACGGTCTATGACCTTCCCACCTCGAGGCCCTTTGCGGAAAAGACCATCCAGGGGTTCGGCCTGGAGGACCGCATCGGGTTCCTGGACGGCGACTTTCTGAAAGACCCTGTGCCGGGCAGGTACGACGCGGCGTGGCTCTCCCACATCCTTCACGGTGAAGGGCCGGAAGCGTGTGAGGGGATCCTGGGCAAGGCCGTGGCCGCCCTGGAGCCCGGTGGGATGATTCTCGTCCATGAGTTCATCCTGGACGAGGACATGGCAAGCCCGCTGTTTCCGGCCCTGTTTTCCCTGAACATGCTCGTGGGCACGCCCAAGGGGCAGTCCTACTCGGAAAGGCAGTTGAGGGACATGCTCGCCGGGCAAGGGGTGAAGGACATCAAGCGGCTCCCCTTCCTGGGACCCAACGAGTCAGCCATTCTGACCGGCACCGTCTGATTCTCAGGTTATCGTTTTTGCGGTACTCCATGGAAGGATACGACTGATCGCGGTGACGGTCT
This sequence comes from uncultured Thermodesulfobacteriota bacterium, assembly GCA_964609935.1. Classification (GTDB taxonomy): domain Bacteria; phylum Desulfobacterota; class DSWW01; order DSWW01; family DSWW01; genus CAYTRL01. Next base: position 7,546 of record CAZSUQ010000021.1, read on the forward strand.
CCTGCAGGCTGTTGTACATGGGGAGCCCGGCCTCCCGGAAGATGGTCATGGCCATCACCCTCAACTCCTCCAGGCGCGGGTGATCCTCGGCGGCCTTGGTCAGGATGGGGATCACGGGCTTGGAGACCTCCCGGGCGCATGCGGCAATGGCACGGAGCCCTTCCTCCACCTTTTTCATCTCGAACAGCCTGAGCAGATCCAGGGTCATGTAGAGGATGATCACATCGATGTACGCCTCCGGGTCCACGGCCTGCATGGAATGGATCATCACCTCGGGGCTGAACCCGAAGGCGCCCAGGTCCACCGGGTTCCGCGTAGAGGTGTTCACATCCGGTATCTTCGAGGCAATGGCCTCCCGGGCGCTGCTGCTCAACTCGGGCAGGGACAACCCGGCCGAAACGGCAAGGTCCGTGAACAGGACCGATGTGCCGCCGCCCGCCCCGAGATAGGCGATCCGGCTCCCCTGGGGGATCTTTTCCGACACGGCCAGCATGGTGAGGTCCACCATCTGCTTCTGCGTGTCCACCTGGATGCACCTCGACTGGCTCATCACCGCGGACCAGATGGAGTGCCTCCCGGCCAGTGCACCGGTGTGGCTCCAGGCGGCCCGGGCGCCTTCCTCGGTGGTCCCTCCCTTGAGCACGATGAAGGGCTTCTTTTCCGTGACCCGCGAGATCACCTCCAGGAAGGCCCTGCCGTCCTTGATGTCCTCGATATAGGCGGCAACCACACGGATCGTCTCGTCCCCGGCAAGGTAATCCATGAATTCCTCGACCCTCAGGTCGACCTGGTTCCCGTAGGAGACCGCCTTGTTGATGCCCATCTGCCTGGCACAGACCATGCGGGTGACGTTGTTGGTGACCCCTCCGGACTGCCCCAGGAAGGCCACGCTGCCAAGCCCCTTCTGCCTCAAGGTGGGATCAAAGGTGACCCTGGATTCGGCGCAGTGGACGCCGAGGCAGTTCGGGCCCACGATCCGTGTGTTTCCCCGCCGGGCCACGCGGACCATCTCCTCCTCCAGGGCCCTGTCTCCGATCTCGGAAAAGCCTGAAGTGAAGAAGTGCACAAAGGGGATCCCTTTATCCACGGCCACCTCGAGGGTCCGGAGGGCATACCTTACAGGGACCGAGCAGATGGCAAGGTCCACGCCGTCGGGCACCTCCTCCAGGGAGGTGTAGACCTTTTCCCCGTCGATCTCCTTGTGTGCCGGATTCACGGGATAAACAGGGCCCTCATACTTGGAAACCTTGAGGATCTGGTAGAAGGGGATCTTCCCTCCCCCCAGGTTCGGGGATGCGCCAACCACGGCGATCCTGCGCGGATAAAAAAGTCGGTGCAGGTCCAAGGTGCCTCCATGATCGATAATAAAAAACAGTGCCCCCCGGGGATGGCAGACCTTGCAGCGGATGAGAGCCGGGAAGGGTTCAACTTACTGGAAAACCGGCATTCTCTCAAGGGTTTCAAGAGAAAGGGCCCCCTCCTCATTTGTCTTTCAACAATCCTTTTCCTATATTCGTGATAAAAGTCACAAGGAGAGCGGATATGAATGAAGCCGAGGCCCTGGAATTCTGCCGAGCGTGGTTGCCCGCGTGGACCGGTAATCAGCCCGAGAAGCTCATCGAGTTCTATGCGGACGATGCCCTTTACCTGGACCCTGCGAAACCCGAAGGACTCAAGGGAAGAGAGCGGATCCTTGCATACTTCAGGAAACTGCTGGCATCCAACCCGGACTGGGAGTGGGAGGCGGTGGAGATCTTTCCCACGGAACGAGGCTTTGTGGGAAAGTGGAAGGCAAGGATCCCGGTGGGACTGAAAACCGTCGTGGAACAAGGCCTGGATATCGTGGAAATCCGGAACGGGAAGATCGTTCGAAACGAGGTTTACTTTAACGTGGCGAACCTGCTGGCAGCCATGGGCTGAAGGATTGACCCGCCCGGGCTGCAGGAAGGATAAAGAGGACCAAAGGAGGAGCAAGAAACATCATGGAGGAGAGCTCATCCCATTCCCCTGACGGACAACAAAAGGAAAAAGAACGCCCAACGCGATACGGGAAGAAGGAGTGGCGAAAGGATATCGAGGCCTACTTCTTCGGTACACTCTGGAAGGTGGGTGAGAGCCCGAACCCCTATGCCCACAGGGCCGATCCGGGAGACCGCGAACCATTCTTCTTCATGGAGCGCTCCGGTCAGGCCCGCCGGAACGTCTGGGCCCTCTTGAAGGTGCCCGGCGCACACAGGCCGCCATGGCTCGAGGATGACGAACCGGTACCGGTCTTCTTTCCGGTTTTGTATCTCGTGGACGTTCCCGGGGATCCCCTGGCATTCGTGGAGCTGGAAGGCACCCGTTACAAGTGCGCCGGGACGAGCGGTCGCGGGATACGCCTCTCCTTTGATCCGGTCTTCACCATCGACTACAACCTCGCCGAGGTGCAGAGCTCCCTCTGGAGACCCTTTACCTGGAAAACCTCGATCCGGTCAGGCATGCTGCACCACCGTTTCCGACGATACCTGGAACACCGGGCCGTCCGGCAGCGGCAAGAGGCTGTTCCGCAAGAGGGGACCGGCCCGGACTTCGTCTCCAAGGGTCAGGAAGCCCTGCGCTGGCTCATCCGCGAGGCCCTGCGCGCCACGGGGGTGGGGAACACGGAGGCGAGAGCCCTCTGGCCGGAGGGCCGAACGCATGCCGTGTGTGTGACCCACGAAACGGCCGGCCCCCTGAACAGGGGGTGGGTTGAGGAACTGGCCGGACTTGAACAGAAAAGAGGGCTTTGCTCCACCTGGTTCCTGCCCGGGGAGCGGTCCCTCCAGAGATACGGAGACCTGCCGGAACAAATCCGGTCGTGCGGCCACGAGATCGGACTCCTGGGCGATGTCTCTTCCCCGCCCCTGGTCTTCTCCTCGGACATCTCCATGCGCCACGCAATGGACCGGTGCCGCGCATTCATCGAGCGCTGGGGGGTCAGGGGCTTCCGCTCTTCCGTCCTGCTCAGCTCCCCGGTTTTGAAAAAGGTCCTCAACGAGAACGGGCTCTACGATTCCAGCGTCACGGACTTTGACCCCCTTTACCCCACAGAGCCTGTGCGCGGGTGCGGCAGTGTACACCCCTTTGAGCTGAACGGCTCCCTGGCGATTCCCGTAACGCTTCCGGCCCCGGACCGGCTCATGGCCGCAGGGCTTTCTCCGGATGAAATCGTCTCCGTCTGGAAAAAGAAGCTGGCATGGGTCAAAGGGGTTGGGGGCGCAGCGGTCCTCAGGGTCTGCCACTCCAGGAAGCTCACGAGCCCTACAGGGAAGCCGGGCCTGTTCCAGTGGCTCGACCTGTACGAATCCTTTCTGGACGGGATGGCCGGGGACTCCGATGCCTGGAAGGCGACGCTCGGTGACGTGGCGGAGAGGTGCGGGAAGGAACAGGTGATTGTGGGTTAAAGCAGCCCCATTTTCTTCATCGTCATGGGTCCGACGATGCCGTCCACGGCCAGGCTCTCATCCCTCTGGAATTCCATGACGGCCCGGGTCAGTTCCTGCGTGAAGCGACCGTGGAACGGCCCGTTATAGTAACCTCTGTCCCGTAATAACTGCTGGATCTTCTGGATCCTGAACCCTCCGTCTCCTTCCTGGAGGATGTTGTTCTTGGCATAGTATCCCTCGAAGATCTCCACCAGCTTCCTGTCCAGCCCCAACCATATCCCCACGTCAATCTCCATGGGGCGCTTGTCAACGGCGCTGGCTGTGGTTGTCTCTTCGATTTCGAGGCTCGTCACCTTTTCAGGCAGGGGCATCACCTCAGGTGGAGCTTCCGCCTTTACCGGGGGGACCGGTGGCTCTGAGGGCACCCTGAGGCCTTTGGCCTCTACCGCGGGAGGTTGATACGTCTTCAACTGCACGGGCTCTTCCACCTCTGCGGGTAAGATCTCCCCGGAGACCTCGCTCGGCTCCAGGGCCGGGCCCTCCGTGGGCTGGGGAAGAACCGCCGGCGAGATTCCGGGTGCAGGCCCTGTTACAGCCAGGTCCTCATCCGCCTCTTTCTCTTCCAGGGGCATGGTGAGAAGTTCGGAGGGAATCTTCGGCAAGGGAGTGGCCGCCTTCACATCCATCCCCTCGGCCGGTGCGCCCCTTAACGGCAGGGTCTCGACCTTTTCCGGCTGAGGCTTTTCTTCTACCCGTAAAGGTGCCAGTTCCATCTCGTGTTCGCCCTCTTCCCCAGGGACCTGGAGTTCCATCAATTCCTGGGCTACCAGGGTGCCGGTGGTGCCTGGATCCTCATGGGCGGCATTCCGCCCGGGAACGGCTCCAAGCGGTGAAGAGAGCATGAGACAAAAAAGGACCGCGAGGATATTCCGTTTCATCGTTTCAACCCATTTCCTGGAGTTCTGAGAATTGATGGTGGCCCAAGAAACAACCCTTACGTGACACTTTACCAGACCCATACCCGGAATGTACACAATTGTATCTTAGACCCAGAACAAGCCGGTATTCCCACTGCGGCCATCGAGGCAACCAAATCTACAGCCTGTACTCCCTTGATTCCCTGCCTCGAAATAAAGGTTGAGCACCAACAATAATATTGTTATATTAATGATACGCCTTGAAAGTGAACAAAACAACTAAATCCTGCTTGATGGCCGCCGGAAAGGAAAACCTCATGAAGATAAAAGCTTTCATGGTAAGCCTGCTTCTCCTTGTCCCGTCATGGGTCTGTGCCGCGGGTTTGACGCAGCATCAATTCATGTCCGACATCGCCCATGACCTCGGGACCACACCCGAGCTGCTAGTCTGTCTCGGTGACAACCGGGACGATTATCTTGTGGGCGCCTCCTTTCCCGACTGCGGTTACGCGATCCTGAACGCCCCCCTCTCCAACCTGGCGCACTCCCCCAACTTCATCAACACCTTTGTGACGCATATCCGGCAAACGTATGCACCTCCCTACACCGAGCAGTACAGGTTGATCTCCTTTCTGATGGGCGCTGCCTCCCACGTGGCGGATGACCCTCCGTATCACGCATACTTTATCGCCGAGGTTGCAGACCGGGACTTTGGAGGGGATTACAACATCGCCCACACCTTCTGCGATGCAGGGCTTGATTTCGTGAGTATCGTGGATTTCAACCGATGGGGTGCCCTTCCGGTGGTCTGGCTGCCTATGGAGGATATCCAAAGCGTCTTTGAGATGCTCGGCTCATCCTTCAGCAGGGAAGAGATCATAAACGGAAACAATGTCATCTCCATTGCCGCACTGGCCGAGAGGCTCGTGGCCCTGTTCGCTTATCTGCCTGTCAGGCTGTTCATGCCGTGGGGCGGGGAAAACTACTATGATTACCCCGAGGGAGGGCTTTTTAACGGTGGTGAGGTTTCCGCTGCCTACTATGAATCCGTATGGAGTGCGCTGATGTCCCGTGGCTCTGTTCTTCAAGACATCCCCCTCCCGCTTGCTTCCGGTTCCACGGACGACCGCACGTTCAGCACCCTTGTGCAGTCATCCGGGGGTCGCCAGGTCTTTTTCGAGTTTGCCATGCAGTGCCTGGAAGAAAAGATCGTCAGAATCGAGGTGATCGAGCAGGAAGACGGGAGCGTGTTCCTGGGGCCACCCAGGATCACGAACCCGGGGAAGTTCATTGATCTGCTGGTGAAATAAGATCCACATCCTCTGTGCCCAGGAATCTGCGTACAGAGGATGTGGATCAAGGATCCTGGTGCAGAGCTCCCTCGTGGCGGCGTCTTCGTGGCTCTTGGAAGACACGTCCAGGATGCGGCGGGCCGAATCGTCCTTCAGGGTGCCGAGCATAAGCACGCCGATGAACCGGGCCCTGGGGCTTTCCGAGTCCAGGAGCCTGCTCAGCTCCGGGGCGGAGCGGTCGTCTGCCACGTCCCGAATGGCGCCTGCCGCCAGATACACCACGTGGGGGTTCTCATCCTCCAGGCCCCTGGACAGGACATCCCAGCTCTCCTCAGGGTTGCGGCCGGCCAGGATGGCCATGGCCTTTGCCCTGGTTTGCGGGTCCGGGTCGTTCAGGGACGTCTCGCCGATGATTGGAGCATACCCGGGACTGCGGCTCAGGGACAGTACCTGGAGCGTCTCCTGCCTTACCTTCGGGTCCGGGTCCTGAAGACTGACAAGAAGTGCCTCCTGGGGGACATCCACGGCTCCACGGCTTGAGCGAACGGCATCGAGCACGGCGAGCCTGAGATCCGGATGATTGCGGATGACTTCAGGGGCGATTGTTTCAAAGAGCCTTGTTCGGGATACCTTCTCCACCATTCGTACACGGGCCGCCAGGCTCTGCTCCCTGTTATTGATGAATCGCCGGATGCTTTCCCAGTCTTTCTGCCGGATCGTAAAATCAGCCCCGGCAAGCTCAGGAAACGCCGAGGCTGCCGCTTCCTGTACGGCTTCAACCCTGCTGTTCAGGGACGCCAGCAGGAACTCGAACAGGGCCCGACGACCTGCTTCATCCCTGGGGGCGGATCGAAGCATGTACGCCTCGAGAAAGCCGGCCGCCTGCCGCACCTCCTCCTGTCCCATTGTCGCCACCGGGGGGCCGGCCCTGATGAGGACGAAACGCAAGCCCCTTGAACGATGGTCCGCCCACCTGGAGATGCCGGGCACCGGCCTCAAGAAAAGGAGTGCTTCCCTCCCCTTTTGAAGAAGAAAGGTGTCCGAAGGGAAGAGCTTCTCTTCAGCAACCGGCAGGTTCTTCTCGGTCGCCTCGCCCTTGACCGTTTCCCTGATCTCCAGGACGGCTGAGCGGATCTGCTCAAAGGGGGCGCTTTCCACCCGATGGATCTTCGCCCGGACAACGAGATCCGAAGAGACCAGAAGGTCGATCAGGGTCTTTTCCGGATCCACCGCCCCTTCAGCAGAGGAAATCGTCAGGGCCGCGGCCAGGACGGCAAAGGTGGCAACCGCCCTCCCGCTACGGTGTGGCCGGCGGATCATAAACCCCGTTCCCGTCAACGTCCAAGAAGAGTGGATTGGTGAAAGCAAGGGCCATCATACCGTCCTCCCCGAGATTCCCGTCCAGAAGGTCGGCCAGGCTCGCATTGGCCTCCGGGCCGAGATCATTGGGAACCACGGGGAAGAGGGGACTGGAAACGCCGTCCGTACCCCTCACAAGGGCCACAATCCAGGTGTCCTGGGCCAGGCCCGCCAACACGTAATCCACGGCTGCTTCATAGTGGCTCGCACCGGGGATGCCAGGGTTGTCAACGACCTCCTGGATGGTGAAGTCCACGCCGGCCTGGAGGGTTACATCCGGCGAGGCCTTGTATTGAGGCGGCGTGGCCGGGTCGCCGTCATCATCCACGGCCAGCGGTACGTTGTTCATGTACAGTTCCACAGCGTCGAACTCCACCCACACCGGGCTCTGCATCTCGAGGCGGAACGTGGCGCTGCCGTCCGTTGTGGAGATCGTCCTGGGCAGGACACCGTCCAGCGCGCCCGTCTCTCCGGTGCTCGTCGCTTGCAGGGTTGCCCGCAGAAAGGGTGAATAGCCCCCTGTCATCCTCCCGCCCTTGATGTTCGCTGTGAGCTCGGCCTCCTGGACCGCTCCCGGGCTGTCCGTGGAGGAGGCGATGAAGTTCCGGAAGGTCCCTGCCTGTGTGAAATTCCTGCTGTGCGTGTCTGAATCGCTGGTTGCGGAATAGATCAGCCCCTGGTTCAACAGGTTGAACCAGTCTCCCAGGTTCTCGTTGAAAAAGGTCTCCACCTGACCCCTGTCCTCGCCGATCAGGACCTCCAGCGCGTCAAAGTCAGGGTCAAAGAGGTTGGCAATGGTGGGGTCGAGCCGGAACGGGCCGGGATCCTTTGTGGATTGCGGCGGGATCAGCCCGGTATCGATCCCGAGGATGTTCATGCCTCCCCCGCCCCCTGAGTTCATGTGATTGATCTGGACCACCTCTTCGCTCGGGTCTGCACGCACCGCATCGAAGATCTCGCCGGGCGACATGCAGTAGTTCCCCAGGGTCCGGTAGTCCTCTCCAACAGGCGCCTCCTGTCCCCAGTCCAGGGCTCCCATGCTCCTTCGGGTGGGGTCCAGGGTCAGGGGCCATGCGTGGTAGTGGCCGTAATCCTGCGGGGTGATCTCCTGTCCGATGGAGGTTGCGATGAGATCCTCTGCACCCATGTCCTGGATCGTTGGCTTGAGGTCCGTGAGATATTCATGGTCGGATGCAACCAGGTAGTCCACGCCTTCCGCCAGAAAGGCCCGAACCCTATCCTCCAGGGGCACACTTGAATCCGGGCTGTTCATCATGTGCACGTGAAAGTCCCCTGAGACAAAGCCGGAGGTGTCCACAACGCGGGCGATCTGGGTGTCCACGCTGGTCAACTGGCCCGTGGAGACCTGCAGGGAGCCCTGGTACAGGCTGTACTCGGGCCCGTGCGAAACGAACATCTCGTAATCCCCGGGCTCCATCATGACCTCCCCGGAGTCGCCGTCGGGCCCGAGGAACAGGGCCCCGGCAATGCCGAACAGGTTCTCGCCGCCGGGATCGTTGGACACGTATCCCCCGAGCTCCAGCAGGCCGAAGATGTCCTGGACATTGGCCAGGGGGGGGCTCGGGTCGAATCCAACGATACTGACCTTGGAGGGGATGGGGCTGCCCGAGGCATCCATGGATCTGACCCTGAGCCTTCCGGTGAGCGGCAGGGTCAGGAACGCCTCGGTGGTTCCCCCGGCGTAAACGTTTACGGGAGTCGGTTCCGGGGTCGCTTTTTCCGAGTCGTAAAGATATCCATCCTTGGATACCAGAAGGTCGTAGTTTCCAGGCGTGAGCGTTCCCTCGAACGCGCCGTTGGCATCCGTCTGAAACGCACTCACCACGTTGTAGGGGGAGCCGAACTCGCCCGGGCCTTTGACCACGGCCACCGTGGCGTTCTCGAGAGGCGTGCCTGCAACGGTCACGGTTCCCTTGAGAATTCCGGTGTCCCTTCCGAAGATCTCGTTCCGGGCCTGCACCACAGAGGCAATGTCCGTGCCCACGGCAAAGTATCTTTTAAAGGAGAAGACCCCGTCCGGTTCGATGTCCATAAAGGGGGGAAGGCCGAGCAGGAGGATGCCCACCACATTCACGCCCAGGGTCGTTGCGGTCACCCCGGTCTGTGTAAAGCAGGTGCTGCGCTTGGTGATCCCCGGGATGTACCCGTAGGTCATTCCCTGGGCGCTCCCTTCCCCGCGCATGCAGATGAAGGGGAGCCTGAGGCGAACCATGGGGTCCCCGAAACCGATGCCCGGGACGAAGAGGTCGGCTTCGCCGGCGGCGTTCACGAGGTAGTCCCCGATGTAGACCCCCAGGCCTTCCGTGCCCACGTTCTTGATGAAGGTCTCGATCTTCACGTAGCTGTCCCCAAGTCCCAGGCTGTATTCCGTGACCAGCTCAACAGGGATGTCCTTGTCGTCGGCGCTCTCCGGAAGAGAAAGGGGAAGCCCGCCGCCCACGGCCTTGATGAGCTCGCTCGCATTGATGGAGTCCAGGCTGTCGTCCACGCCGCTCACCCGTACGACCGCGTCACCCCCGTTGGAACCGTCGTTGATGATCTCGATCAGGGTTGCATGCATGGTGCTCTCGATGTTGATCTGGGGGCTCATGGCCATGAACTGGTCGTTGTCCGGTTCGCCCGGGCCCCGGACCAGGTCCGCATCGATGATGTTTCCCCCGTATGGGCTCACAAACCCGAGGGGGTCCCTTCCCACGTCCTGGATCACGACCCTGATCCTGTCGTTGCCGAGATAATAGTCCCCCACCCTGCCCGCACTCATGGGGCCTCCGATCAGGTCCACAGCATTCAGGATCCGTTTTGCCATAACAGCCGGGCCCGCAGGTGGCTGGCCCCCCGCAGGAGCTGCATCATCCCCGCTGTCCGGGCAGGCTTGCAGGAGCAGTGCGCAGGCAGCCAGGGCAAAGAAACGAACCAGGATTTTTGTCTTCCGCTCATATCTGGTTCCCATGTTTCCTTCCTTTCCGATTGAGAGGGCGTGATGGGGGAGGATCATTGAACGACATCTTAACACAAACGTTACATTCATTCTCAAGGGATTCGTTACACCCCTTTACGGCTGGACCCGGGGCAAGCGGTTTCACCCACCCTCAGGCATTCTCCAGAACGAAATATCTTTCCGCATCCATCATCAGGACCTTCATGTTCAACACGCCCGCCATGTGTGAGATCGTTGTGGGCGAGAAGAAAGAGACGTGGGATGCCTCCCTCCGGTACCACCACGTCTTGAACGCTTCCGGGTCCCCCGGATGAAACCGGGTCATGACGGCCAGCTTTCCTTCTGGATTCAGATGCTTTTTCAGCAGCCGAAGGCTTTCCATTGGGTCGTGGATGTGCTCCAGGGTCTCGGTGGCGGTGATGAGATCGTACTGCCTGCCCTCGTAAACCTTCTCCGGGAAGAAGTGAGGATCGTATGCATCCACCTCGAACCCTGCTTCCGTGAGAAGCTCCACCAGCACGGGCCCGGGACCGCACCCGAAATCGAGAACCGTGCGGACAGAGGCCTGGTGCGGCACAATACAGCTCCGGATGAAACCCGCCAGCATGCCCACATAGCCGGTATTCTCCCGGGTGTTGTCGTGCTTCAGGTACTCCTGCCTTTCCTCCTCCGTGGAAGGCAGGGCACGTTCATCCATAAAGATGAAATCGCAGGAGGGGCAGTGGTGGTAGTCGATCCCGAATGCCTGGTCCCGGATCCGGTGGGTGCCGCTCGAGCAGATCCGGCAGGGGGGTTCTCCCCGGGGAGGTGATGCCCTGGGTCTTTTGTCCGGCTCTTTCATCATGATGAGGGGAGGCGCGTCTGCATCCATTTCAGGATATAGGGCCAGACGATGCGGGGGGCCTCCCTGCCGCAGATCAGGTCGCAGTGCCCCCAGTGAAGACCCGGCGCCTCACCACCGAAAACCTTGAGGGTCTTGTCACGCGTACCTGCCTTGTCGAATGCCTCCTGCACCGAAGCCTCGGGAACCCCGGAGTCCCGGTCGCCCACCACGAAGAGGATGGGGGCCTCCAGCCTGGAGATGCGATCCTCAAAGTTCTCCTTCCGGCCGCTTCCATGGAGCCTTCCGCTGGCGGCCCACTCCACCAGGAGCCAGAACACGTTGAAGCTGGTGCGGTCCACCCCCTTCTCGATCCTTTCCGTGAGCACCTCGTCCTCCATGCTCCCGGGATACCAGAGCTGGATGGGGAACCGGTTGAACCGGTTGTCCATCAAAAAGAGTCCGAATCGGGCAAGAAACCCGGCAAGGTCCACGTAAAAGGCCTCCGGGTGAAGCGATCGGATCCGGGCTGTCTTGCCCAGGGAGAACCCTCCCTTTGCAAGGAGCCTCATGAAAGGGTTTCCCTTTGCAAAGTTAAAGGGCCCTGCAATGGAGACGATCCCGCAGAGATAGTCGTGGAGCTGGAATCCGATGCAGTAGGAGATGGTCCCCCCCAGGCTGTGTCCGATGTAGAACATCTTCTTCTTTCCGGCGATCTTCTCAAGTTCGTCGTGAAAAGCGTGGGCTAGGA
>CAZSUQ010000022.1:0-15105 GCA_964609935.1 uncultured Thermodesulfobacteriota bacterium
TCTTGACATGCACCAGCTGGGATGGTTCGTACATGTTCTGGCCCTGCTCCTTGCCCTGGGTGCCGTCGCAGAGGTGAGCGCCTGGATCATGGGGCCCTCCCAGGGTCTTCTGGTGGCAGCCAAGGACGGGATCCTTCCCCCGATCTTCAAGCGGGTGAACCGGCATCAGGTCCCCATGCCTCTGCTCATCGCCCAGGGCGCGGTGGTGACGATCTGGGCGGCCATCCTGACATTCGGCGGAGGCGGGCACTCGAACCTGTCGTTCCTGCTCGCCATTGCCCTGACCATCGTCATTTACCTGAGCATGTACGTTCTGCTCTTTCTCACGTATTTCAAGCTTCGAATCTCTCACGGCGAGGTGGAACGATCCTACCACGTTCCCGGCGGGGCGGTGGGCAAGACGCTGATCCCTGTTGTGGGGCTTGCGATGGTCCTCTTCTCCCTGGTGGTTTCCTTCTTTCCCCCGGATCAGATCATGAAAGCGAACGACGGAACCTATGAACGGACGCTTCTCATTGCCTTTGTGGTGGTTCTGCTGGTCCCCCACATCATCTTTGCCTTCCGGAAAGAGGAACACAGAGAGGCTTATACGGTGAAACGCGCCCGGGAATTTTACCACGCACACTTCTTCCACCCGAGGGGACGCTTCCCCTTCCGGATCCACGACCGGAACCCGTAACCCGGATCGATCCTGGCTACGGAACCAGCACCTCTCCCTCTGCATGCTGAAGCATGAAGTCGAGAACTTCCGTGTAAAGCATGTTCCCCACGTTGGTGCCGCCTTCCGCGAGAAGTACATCCAGGTGGTTCATGCCGGTGAGGATCCGGACCTTGAAGCTGTCCTCGCTCGAACGGGGTGTTCCGTCCCGTGCAGGGTCGGCAATCGCGTCACGCACGTTGTTGAAAGCTTCCGCATCGGGCGTGAGCCCTGAACCTCCCCCGATGGCGAGCATGGGAAGGTCGATGCGCGACGTGTGAAAGGCGTTCAGAGAATAGGTCGTGGCCTGCCAGCCGTCATCCGAAAGATCGGTGAGGTAACCCGTGGCCTTGGAGTCTATACCGGGCCGGAGTGCAAAGTACCACTCGCTGAAGTTCGACGGCCCGCGCCATTGAGCCTCGGCCAGGGTGGTGATATCCGTCATCTCCTCTTCAGGGGTCGTCAGCCCGACCCCATCCACCTCATCATGGTTGAGCCAGCCGTAGACCGGATCTGCGTCGGTGAGCACGTACCCTGGAAAGCCCAGCAGGTTCCTCCGCATCACGCCTTCCTGTGGTGTGACAAACCCGACGCTGGCCTGCTGCGGGCTCATGGGTTCGAAGTGGTCGTCCATGACCAGGCCGAGCAGTGCCTGGTTGGTCACATTGAAGTCACGAAAGGTGGGCGGGGCATTGCAGATGAGGTCGAGAAGATCCGTGGCAAACAGGGCCCTCAGGAGCAGGTCCGTTTCCGGGCCGTAGGGGATCTCCTTCAGGCGCGAAAGGCCTTCCGGGCCGTCTTCCGGGTCATCGGGCCTGTCAAAGGCCGGGTGTGCCGCCATCCCGGCGATCTCCAGCAGGGAAACCACCTCCGGGGTGATAAGCGGGAAACCGCCGAAGCGGGGGGAGGATCCACTCCTGATTCCCTGAACCGAGGACTCGTATTCCTGCTGTGAAACAGGAGGGACCGGCGAGAAGGAGCCTCCCTCGAAGAGGATTGCACCGGCAAGCAGACTGAACCCCGCGTCGTCCAGCGTGGAGGCGTCACCGTCGAAGTCCCAGCCCAGAAAGCTCATGGCCTGCCCTGCGCCTAGCGAGTGGCCTCCGAGAAAAACGTTTGTCGCCCGCTTCGCTTCAGGCACCTGGGAGACGATCGCATTCAGGTCGCGCATGACACTGGCCAGACCCCATTCGGACAGGTAGGAGAGTTCGTCCTGGCCGAGGAACCCGTCAAAGGTTTTCCCGTTGATCTCCGCACCGTAAAAGTAATAGTCAATGGCGATCTGCAGGTCACCCGCCGCCTCGGCAGCCTCCATGCCTGTCACGTCTTCGATCAGGTTCGGCCGACGATCAAAGGTCCAGACCTCCACGGATCCCCGGCTTCTCCGTATCAACTCTCTTGCCATGTAGTCGAAGTCATTTGCCCCGCCGTTGGTTCCCGGAACCAGGACAAGGATCGCACGCACCGGGATACCGGAACGAAGGCGGTAACGGTAGAAAACCGCCTTCTGAAGATCAGCGGGAGGTTCCTGTCCGGTGACCGGATTGGGCGGGATCAGCAAGCTGTCCGTGAGCACCCGGTCCGGGACGATGCTCATGGAATCAGGGTTGGAGCCGGCACGGCTTCCTGTTTGAACGGAAGCGCTGTCGCAGGCGGAAATCAGGAGAATGGCCAGGAAGAAACAGATGACGTGACAGCGCATTTCTTTTTCCCCCTTGATGGCTGTTGATTCTCGAAAGCAGGCAACCCTCTTGTAAAGGCGGTGCTTGGCGAATGGAGAAAGGAATCCATGAGAAGAATCCCTGAGTGCGCTCTGCTGATCCTTCATCCCGGACGCAGGTCCTCGGACTCGAAGATCCGGTCAATCGAGTCCGGATCAAGGGCCATCCCCACCAGGGCCTCTGCCAGGATGACGTTCGTGGTGGATGCGTAGCGGGTCTTCAACTTACGGGCACCGAACATGCCTGCCAGAGAGAGGAGCCCGTCCATGACGGCTGCACCGGTTCTCTCCATGGGCCTGCCGTCATCGCGGTCCGGACCTGTGATAAAGGACGGCCGCGCAATGCAGTAGGTGAGACCGCTCTCGGGCAGGCTCTTCTCCACCTTGGCCCCGGCCACGTAATACGGGGACCGGGCGTTGTCCTTCACGCCCGCCGCAGAGAGGTAGACAAACTTGGGGTTCGTCCCGCATTGCTGTGCCGCCCGCAGGAGGATCACGGTCAGACCGTAATCCACAGCTTCATAGTCCTGGGACTTCGGGTCCTTGCCTTCCCTTCCGGCCTGTTTCATGCGCGCTCGGATCGTACCGAGCAGGGCAAACACGTAAGCAGGCTTCAAATCCTTCAGTGCCGCGACCATGGGCCCCTGCTCCCAGGGGGTGGCACTCACCTCGGCCCCCATCCCCTGAAAGCGCTCGCGCCATTCCTCCATCCGCTGTGAATCCGGCCGCACGTGGGCCACGGTGGACACGCCCCTCTCGCAGAGCAGTCGCACCACCTCCCGGCCCGTAAAACCGGTTGCGCCCGCCACAAAGGCAGGTCCTTTTACCTCACCCATGATCTCTTCTTCCTTTTCATTCCCACAACACGCTCGCAAGGGGGAACAGGTCGGCGATGACAATGGCGCGCGTGTTGCCGGGTGTGATCCCTGCTGATGCAGGCACCGTGAGTGTGGCTCTGGAAAGATTCCCCCCGGCATCCGCCTCTGCCTGCAGGGCTTCGTTGTACTTCATGGGAACCGCCCTGTTCGTGCTCTCGTCCACCAGCACGATGGCGGGCAGGTGTTTGCTGAGTGGGTAATCCGCGGCCTGGAACTCGGCCACGACCTCCTGCGTAGAAAAGGTCACGTTGGTCACCTGCACGCCGGCGGGCCGGTGGTTTGCTTCGCCGTCATAGGGAAATCCCCTAAGGGTACCAACAGAGAGGAAGTTCAGCTCGGAATTGCACTGGCCGAACAGGAGAAACCCAAAGCCCAGGGGGCCCATTGCCAGACAGCTGGATTCCGTGAAGGCCGAGGCGCCCACGTCAAAGGACGCGTCCTCGTCGAACTGGGAGGATGCCCTGAACCGGGACACGGCAAGGGGAGGCCCGCCGGTGATGAGCTGGAGATGCTCGCCTTCCAGCACAAAGGATGCCCCGTCCAGGGTCCCGTCCAGCGGGACCATGGACGGGGTTTCTGGATCTATCACGGGTTCCCCTCCGGCGTGCCTGCCTGCGGTCAGCCACAGGACAAACCTGTCTCCGCTTCTGTGGATCACCGAGCCGATCATGTCCACGCTGTCGAAACCGATCTGGTTGAGGCTCACCACCAGGGGCGGCTGATAGGGGGCCAGGTTCTTGACCTGAAAGGCGGTCACGGAATCCTGTTTCGCTCCCAGGTCCGGCGGGGGGTGGTCCTCCTGCACCGTGCGGAAGACAAGGGTCTTTGCCACGCTGCCGCGCACACCCTCCTCTGTCCTGTAATCACCCTGGACCGTGAGGGTGTATTCCGTATCCGCGGCCAGCATTTCGCCGGGAACGAGATTGACCCATTTGCCTCCTGCCTGATCCTTGACCACGATTGCCACGGGAGGGTCGAGCTGAGCCTGAACCGTGCGCTTCAACAGTCCGGCCGTCTTGGTTTCACCCTGCTCCCTCACCAGAAGGCGTACGGCAAAAACAACGCCTCGCATGACGGGATAGCCTTGCGGGGCCTCGGAAATATTCCGTCCCCCCGGGGTCACCCAGTAGAGTGCGGCCCCGTCGTCCGGAAGATCGCTCGCCTGTTTCAGGGAGCAGCGCGGGTCTGCTGGGTTCTGCTCACAGAAGCCGTAGGGGATTCCATAGACGAAGCCGTTCTCGCTGCCGATGTAGACCCCTTTTGTACCGAGCGCCGGCGAAGAGTTCAGGTCGTTCCGGTCCTGGCCGGTGGTGTTGTAGGACCACCTTCGCGTTCCGTCCGGGTTGATCGCGTAGAGAGAGCCGTCGCCTGCACCGAAAAACAGGGTGCCGTCACCGGCCACGGCCGGTGAGGACCGGACCGGGTCCAGCAGGTCAAAGGTCCACAGGAGCACACCCTGGGGGGAGAAGGCATAGAAGCTGCCGTCGGATGACCCCACGTAAACGGTCCCATCCGCTGCCACGGCAGGCGATGCGTAGATCACGTCGCGCGTGGGGGCCTTCCAGAGGATCGTCCCGTCCTGCGCGTTCAGTGCGTACAGGTTGCTGTCCCAACTCCCCACGTACACGGTGGACATGTCGTCCGACAGGGCCGGCGTGGAAGAGACGAGGAAGCCCAGCCCGGTCCGCCAGTTGCATGTTCCGTCGGCCGTGATGGAGTAGAGGTTCGTGTCCAGGGATCCGAAGATGGCGGTCCCGTCCTCGAGCGTGGCGGCAGCGGACCACACCGACCCGTAGAGGAGGCTGGTGAAGAACACCACCATCTCCTGGCCTCCGGGTGAAAGCCCGTACATCCGGTAGCTGTCGCAGCCGGCCCAGAGCCGTCCGCCCTTCCCGATGATCACATTGCCTTCGAACCAGTTGCTCGTACCGCCCACGGGCAACAGGGACCCGCAAAACGTCCCCTGGTCTGCATCCGGGTCCTCTGCGCTGTGGTGGGCTACATAGCGCCAGATCTCGCTGCCCTCAGGGTCCAGGGCGTACACATGGCCGTCGCCCGAGGGGACGTAGACGGTGCCGTCTTCAGCCACGGCTGCAGCGGAGTCGATGACCTCGCCGGTGGAAAAGCGCCACTTCTCGGTCCCGTCAGGACGGATGGCATAGAAGATCCGGTCCGCCGACCCGATGAGGATCGTGCCGTCGTGCCCGATGACCGGGGTGCTGAAGATCCCCTTCCCTGTCTCGAACGCCCAGGGGGTTCCGGAACCTGCGGGAATGACCGGGCTTCGCCCGTTGTTGTATCGGGTGCGGCGCATCTGCGGCCACGGGGAGGTGGAGGATACAGGCACCTCGTAGCTGTAGGTGGTGATCCCCTGCTGCTGAGTTCCGCCCTTGCCCTTGGACGTGCAGTCGTTGAGCAACAACGCGCAACCCATCAACATCAGGAGGACGGGTATCCTCTTGCATCGTTGGTGCATCATTTGTGTTCCCCAGTCTCATCCAAGATGTCGGTATCCTCTCCCTGTTATTCACAAGGCCACATGATACTTCATCTGCTCGGAATTGTCGTTGGACTCTGGAATTCCGGCAGTGGATCCTACATGACGAGTCGAGCGCAGCAGAGGAACCTTCTTCAGCAGCCGGATCAGAAATACCACTTGATCTCGCCAAAGAAGATGTTCTCCAGCGTACCGTATTCGCTGCGGGGCATGAGGCCGTTCCGGGGTCGATCTCCGACTCCGATCATGGCCCCGCCAAGGATCTCCAACTCCCCGGTGGCCTGCCAGTGGAGGGAAGGAAACACGAGGCTCGAGTGGTCGGACAGGGAAAGCAGGTAGATCATCTGTGCCCTGAGGATGGGCAGGATCTCGTAGCTTGCGAGAAACCCGAGGCTGTGCTCGGACAGGCTCTGGTTCTCACCGATGGCCAGGCGCGCCAGGCTCAACAGCAGGTCGTCTTCATCGCCCCCGGCCTCGTTGAAGAAGTACTCCATGGTGAAGTAGAGGGAATTCTCGAAGCGGCGGTCGATCCCCACCACCACGCGGGCATGGTCGTCCAGGAGCTGCTGCCTGCCGCTCCCCGGAATGAAGATGGCCTGCCGGTCTTCGGTTGCCCAGAAGTAAGCGGCCTCGCCCCTCATGCCGATGGTGAACACCTCCCCGGAAAAACCTCCACCGGCCTGGAGCCCGCCGTAGACCTTTCCGCCCTGGACCACGAGATCCCAGTCCCATAGGTTGGTGAACCCGCGCCCCACGACGGCGGACCCGAACCACGGCTCATCGCAGAAGGGTTCCGCCGCCACACGCACATCCAGCGCCGCAGGATCCACAACGATGTCCAGACGCCGTCCCCCTGCGGCCACCAGTGTGAACCCCGATAGGGCACCCAGGGATACGTCGACCCGGAGGGCGTCCACGCCTGCCTTGTAGTCCCGGTCGAACTGCTCCGGACGGAAGGGAAGGAACACGTCCAGCGGATTCCAGAAATAGGTGAGAGAAAAATTCACGGCCTGTCGGCCCAGGGTTATTTCAATATCGGGGAGACTCAGGGAGAGATTGAAGCGATCGAACGCAAAGGCGGCCGTGACGTGATCGTTTTCCGCCCAGTCCCATGCAGCGTCCGTCATGCGGAAACGCAACGGCAGCAAGTCACTGCTCGATACGCCCACCCCGGATCCGGAAAAGGTGGAGTAGGTCAGGCCCTGTACGCCGTGGAACTCCCCGGAAAGCCTGGATCCTGCCTTGCCCGAAGCGGTCATGCGAAGAAGTGTCACGGACAGGGCGTCCAGTTCGTCATCGTCCCCGAACAGGAGCGTACTTTCGGAATGCCGGAAACCCTGGGCAATCGTGCGAATGCTGCCGCCCAGGTCCAGGTAATGGGACTCGCCCTCCGAGGTCCAGAGTGCGCTCGCGGGTCCCGGCAAGAGCACGAGGAAAAGCAAGCCTGCGGCCACTGACGTTCCTTTCATGCCGAACCCTCCCTTTCACCTCTTTGGAGGCTGTCTGTCAGCCGTCCATCCCTGAGCATGATGTTCCGCTTGGCACGTTTCATGACTGCCGGGTCGTGCGTGGAGAAAAGAAAGGTCACCCCGTTCTCCCTGTTCAACCGCTCCATGAGGTCCAGCAGCGAGGCAGCGGTTTTCGAATCCAGGTTGGCTGTGGGCTCATCCGCCAGGACCAGCTTTGGGTCGGCGGCGATGGCCCTGGCAATGGCCACCCGTTGCTGCTGTCCCCCGGAAAGCTCGTTCGGGAACCGATGCGCCAGGCCTTCCAGCCCCACCCGGTGGAGCAGGCGCATGACCCGTTCGCGCCGCTCTGCGGCCGGGCACCCTTGAAGCAACAGTACGTACTCAGCGTTCTCGTAGGCCGTGAGCACCGGAATCAGGTTGTAGGCCTGGAAAACGAACCCGATCTTTTCCAGGCGCAGACGGCTCAAGGCGGACCGGGAAAGCCCTCCGGTCTCCACGCCGTCCACATAGACCTTACCCGATGTGGGCCGGTCCAGGCCACCGATCAGGTTGAGCATGGTGCTCTTGCCCGACCCGGAGGGGCCCGAGATCACGGCGAACTCGCCGGACTCCAGTTCAAAGCCCACCTCGCAAAGGGCATGCACGCGAAGCTCGCCCTCTCCGTAATCCTTTGTCACTCTTTCCAGCTTGATGATCTCACTCATGAAGGGACCTTTGCCGGATTCGGATCGTGTTTCACTGGACGCGAAGTACGTCTGCCATCTTGACCCGTCCCGACCGGACGGCAGGGTAAACGGAAATCAGCACCGTGAAGATGAAGACCAGAAAAGAGAGTTTTGCCATGACGCCGATCGTGAGGTCCGCCTTGAGCAGGGGGTCAACGGCAAACCCTGCGATGGTGGTGCCTCCATGGAACATTCCGCTGAGATCAAGGCCGTAGAGCTCCACGTAGTAGGAGTATCCCCCGCCCAGCACGAGGCCGAACACGCACCCGAGGAAGGCCAGCATGGAGGCCTCCACCAGAACCTGGAACGCCAGCAGGGCAGGTGTCGTTCCCAGTGCCATCACCACGGAAAACTCCCTGTTCCGCTCCACCACGCTCATGAGAATCGTGTTCAGGATGGTGAACATGACCACAAAGAAGAGGACCCCTTCCAGCACATGGCTCACCGCCATCTCGATGGCAATGTATGAGGCCAGGTCGTACAGGACCTCCTCCCAGGGCAGCACCACCACGGGTTCCTTTTCCAGCTCCCGCGCCAGGTGGCCCAGCACCCTCTCCGTCTGCCCCTGATCAAACAGGACCAGCCCCACCAGCGTGGCCTCATCGCCCCCCATGCCAAAGATGAGACGCCCTGCCTCCAGGGGCACCTGGATCATGAACCCGTCGGTTTCTTCCATGCCCAGTTCAAAGATCCCCACGACACGCAACAGCTCGGTGACGAGTTCGCCGTGAACATCGCTCGTGGTCACCACGAGCTTCTTCCCGGGCTTCAGTTTGAGTCGATCCGCCAGGTTCTTTCCGAGAACAACCCCTTGTTCGTCCCGGGCCTCCAGGTACCGGCCCGCCACCATGTTCCGTGCCATGGGCGACGTCACACGTTCGATCTCAGGATCCACGGCGACCACGGCCACACTTTCCGAACCCTTCCCTGTGGAGACCGTGGCCTGCCCCATGATCAGGGGCTTGATGAGCTCGATCTCCTCACCGAGAGAAGCCGCTGCCTCACGGACGGCCTTCACGGAAGGGATGCGGCGGTCCGTCCTGGGCGCCTCCGTAAAGAGCGGGTGCGCCACGGTGACGTGACCCGCATGGATACGCACCGCCCCGTCCACCAGCTTCCCGTACACACCGTCCGCCAGAGAAGTCAGGAACAGGCTGCAGGACAGCCCGATCCCGATCGAGCAGATGGTGATCAGGCTGCGGCGCGTGTTTCGCCAGAGATTGCGCCAGGACAGCTTGAGGATCATCCCCAGCTTGGATTCTCGAATGACGGCCCTCCTTTTCGTGCCGGCCTAGGTGTGTCGCATGGCCTTTACCGGATCGTGGCGCGCCGCCTTGATCGCTGGATAGAGCGCGGCCAGAAAAGATACGGTCACCATCTGTGCGACCGGAATCCAGATCCACTCCGGATCGAGGGTTGAATGCCAGTAGGGGTCAAAGGCGATCCCCTGCCCGCGGACACCTTCTGCTGCGATGCTGGTCAGGTCGATGGGATGATCCATGAAGTACATGGTCATGAGGATGCCAGCGGACCAGCCCACCAGTGTGCCCAGGAAACCGA
Source organism: uncultured Thermodesulfobacteriota bacterium (assembly GCA_964609935.1). Taxonomy (GTDB): domain Bacteria; phylum Desulfobacterota; class DSWW01; order DSWW01; family DSWW01; genus CAYTRL01. The sequence goes on from CAZSUQ010000022.1 coordinate 9,547, forward strand.
GAATCAGGGCCTCGGCGGCCACCTCCATGACCACCCGGCCCGGGCTCGCACCCAGCGCCTTCATGAGCCCGAACTCCGGGATCCGATCGTAGGTGGACATGAGCATCGTGTTGAGCACACCCAACCCGGCAGCCAGGAAAAAAGTCGAACCCGCGATGAGCAGCAACTGGTTGAAGGCATTGAAGAGATCCGAGACGATGGGAAGAAAATCCCTCCAGGTCTTGGCCTGATTGGTTCCCATGGCCTCTGAAAGCGTGCCGATGATCTCATCCGTTGTGAAACGGCCCCACGAGTTGAGCACGACCTGGTGGTATTGATCCTCGAATGAATACAGGTCTTCAAAGTCCTCCTGATGCACCATGGCGGTACTGCGGTCAATGGATTCACCCACGCACTCCAGGATCCCGCATACGTGAAACAGATCGTTGCCTAGTGACCCGTCCGCGCCCCAGGTGACCATCACCACCTCGGATCCCTCCTGTGCATCCAGGCTCTTGGCGAGCTTGCATCCGAGCAGCACCTTTTTCTCCGGCAGGTCGGGCAGGAAGGAGCCTTTCAGGACATGGTCCTTGAGATCGTGGACCCTCTTTTCCGCCTCCGGGCTTACGCCCCAGACCCGGGCTCCTGCCGAGCTCGCGTCCTTCAACATCAGAACCGGGCCCTTGGCCCGTGGCGCGGCATCGATCCCTGCGGACCGCGCCGCCTGGAGGATCTCCCCCACTCCGTCGATCGTGTAATAGATGGATCTCTCATTGAGGTACTCGGGGTGATGGATCTGGACCTCTCCCACCACCAGGCTCGTTGCCGTGTACAGGAGATCCTTCTTTACGTGCAGCAGCAAACCCAGCGTGGTCACCAGGAGCGCCATGCCCACGGCCAGGGCCGAGAAGGTGATGGCGGTCCGCCGTCTGTTTCGCCACAGGTTTCGCCAGGCAATGCGGAACGTGCTCATAGCTGTCCCTGCCGCGAGAGGTTCTGCAGAGAGAAAAAGCCTTCCTCGAGTACGGGGTTGAACTGAAGTTCGTTGTAGAGGATCTCGGTAAACGCCTCGGGATCATCGGTGGGGTCCATGCGCATCCGGGAAGGGAGCCTCTCGCCGCCGAACTGCCTGGTCTCGTGAAAGCTCAGCGTACGGGCAAGCGCAAGCTCCTCGTCATAGTACCGGATGCTCCTGGGGAGCAGGTCCTCATCCAAGACAACAACAACCACCTTGCCCCAGACCACGGGCGCGTTTTCCCTGGGGGTCAGCGTGAGTTCCACGATCCTCTTCCCATCGCGCTCCCCCTCGAAGGTGACCTCGGAGGTGTACTCCTCGGACAGCCGGCTCCCTCTCACCAGGTCGTCGTTGGTGAAGTGGCTCCCCATCCAGGAGCCCCCCATCATGGAGGAAGGCACCTTGAGCACGCGCTTCACCTTGGGCATGTAGTTCCAGACGTTCTCGTCCGCCCGGAGGGTGGCCACCCCCCTCTCCTTCCGGGGAGAAAGGATGCGAACAAGGGATTTCGTCTTCCCCTTGCTCCACACCTCCAGGGACAGGTCCCGTGCATAGTGCCGCGTGACCACCTTCATGGTTATCCTGCCGTGGCTCGACTTCCCTCGAAACAGATCGTCCACGCGATCCAGGATCTCCCTGGCCGTTCTCCCATGCTCCGGCACGGCCGTCTCTGCAAAGGAACCGGAGAGTGGAAAGAAGCAAAGGATCAAGAGAGTGACAAGAACCTTTCTCATTGAACAACCCCATCGATGCTAAGCAGGTTGCCGAACACAGTCCATCTGTAGATTCATGCCCACGAACCGATCAGCAGGGACGGGATCGAGAGCGAAATCGAAGATCCCGAGCACCCGGAGCCTCACTTTGGACGGCAGTGGAATAGCTTCCTGGCCTCCTCGGGCGAGGCCACTTCCCTGCCCGCAACCCTGGCCACGCTCGCCGCCCATTCCACGGCCTCGTAGTTGCCCTTGAGCACCTCCCCCTGGATGTTGCGGAAGTTGTCTTCCAGGCCCACGCGGATGTGCCCGCCCAGGGCGGCCGCACAGATGCCCGCAGGGAACTGGTTGGGACCCACGCCGCACACGGACCAGGACGCTCCCTCGGGGAGCATGTCGATGAGCGTGTTCAGGTGCCTCGCGTCAAAGGGGATGCCGCCGGCCACCCCGAAAACGAACTGGAAGTGCATCGGCTCCTCGAAGAGCCCTTCCTGTTTCCGCACCAGGTGGATGTTGTACATGCCGCCGAGATCATAGACCTCGATCTCGGGCTTGACCCTGTTCTCCTTCATCTTGGTTGCAAAATCCACGATCATCCCAAAGGTGTTCTCAAAGATGAACTCAAAGTTGACGACACCGGTCTTGCGGTCCGCCAGGGCGAAATTCATGCTGTTGGTGTTCAGGGAGGCGATGTCCGGTTTCATCTCCACGATGGGCGTGATCCGCTGCTCGGCCGTAACGCCGATGGTGATGGCAGAGCTCATGTTGATGAGAAGATCCGGGCAGCGGTCCCGGATCGCTTCAATGGTGGGCCGGATCTTGCTCATGTCCGCCGTGGGTATGCCACCCATGTCCACATCCCTGGCATGGATGTGGACCACCGTTGCCCCTGCGTTGAATGCCTTGTAGGCCTCCTCGGCGAACTCCTCGGGTGTGTAGGGAACGGCCGGGTTCTGGTTCTTCATGGTGGCGCCCCCGGAAAGGGCAGCAGAAATAACAACCTTGTCCATTGTTCTCCCTCCTGATTGGCTGGTTCGCATACAGGTTCAACGATTCTGGGTGCACACATTACCAAAAGAAAAAGGGGCCAGGCAACCGCACCTGACCCCTGAAATGTGCATCATTCTTCCCATGTGCCTGAAACAGCTTCCTATTTGGCAACCTCCAGGAATTCGGTGGCGAACCTGTATGCATCCCCGGGCCATCTCGCGGAGACATAATTAGCGTCGATCACGGCAAACCCCCTGTCCGTCCTTGCCTCTGAATCCCTGCGAAGGGTCCTGGGACCCACGATGAAATCCTCCTTGTTTTCCAGCGCCTGTGTCACGATTTCCTGGACGGTCTCGGGATAGGTCTTGAAGTAGCCGCCCAGCCAGGCGCGCGTGATCATCCAGGCTGGCAGCTCCATGAACTTCGGAAGGGCCGTTGTTTTTCGGCCGAAAAGCACGGAACGGCCCGTTGCTTTCAACTTGCTTCGAGCCGCCACGATCACGCCGTGGCAGATCGCGCCCACGGGCTTGTTGTCCTCGAAGAGGCCTGCCACCACGCCTTGTAGAACATCGGATTCCAGGTACTCCTTCATCCCCGGGGCGTGCCCCCCGGGCAGGATGAGCCCCTGGATGGGCTGCTTTTCGATTTCCCTGTAGGGGATCGGGTTTTTGAAATGATCGTCTTCCTCCATTTCCCTGTACAGGTCGATCCCGTTCCGCCCGGCCATGAGAAAGGGACGCCAGAGCCCGAAGCCCTTGCCCGTTAGAACGCGAGGATCCGCCTTCCCCTGCTTCCCTTCCGGTGTTGCGAACCTGACCTCGAGCCCCGCCTTTGTCAGGACCTTCCACGGCACGGCCGCTTCCGTGGGATCGAATTCCTCGTGCGGTAAGGCAATGAGTATCATGGGCTTTCTCCCCTTCCCTCCCGGATCCACAGGGCAAGGATGATCACGTACGGAACGATCAGCAGGGCCTCCAGCCACAACAGGTTGAAGAACACCGGGCTTGTCATGAAGTCGGTGGCCGCAAAGCTCACACCGTTTGCCCAGTCATCGCCCGTGCCTGCATAGAGGAGCCGTTTGAATCCGGTCCCGTCCCACCCGTAGGAACTGATGAACAGGGCTGCGGCCATGCTCCACACGACCTGGGCAATGGCCGGAGCGGTTTTGCCTTTTCGCAGAAACCGGGCGGTGATGCTGAAGCCCATGATCCCCATGAGGATCATGGCAATGGACATACCGCTCGCCAACCACGCAGGGACGTCGGCGGCCGAGCCGATGACAAACATGGATTCCCACTCCGGAAACCGGCTGAGCAGGTACAGCATCTGGGGCGAGAAGCAGAAGGCGAGCCACAACACGGTCACCAGGAAATACTTGTTGACCCAGGGATTCTTCTCCTTCAGCAGTTTGTCCCTGGCGGCCAGTGCGATTCCCGAGGACATGCCATAGGAAAACAGAAGATCAACCTGCAGCATCCTGACCTCCTTTTCTGTAGGCGAACGGTTTGACATCAGCAAAAAAAACTTATTAGTTATAGCAGTATACTGAATTCTCAATGTGAGGGGAATCATGGATCCTTTTGAAGGGAAAGTCGCCATTGTGACCGGCGGGGCGTCGGGAATCGGCCGTGCGATCTGCGAGGAGCTTGGACGGCGGGGTGCCATCGTGGTGGTGGCCGACCTCAATGCCGAGGGGACCGAACAGGCTGCATCCGCCATCAAGGCGGCCGGCGGCAAGGCCCGGGCGGTTCAACTGGACGTGACCGGGGCGGATGACGTTCGGGGCCTCATCGAAAAGACAGCAGAAGAACACGGCCGGCTCGACTACATGTTCAACAATGCCGGGATCGACATCGGCGGTGAACTGCGCGACATGAGCCTGGATCACTGGCGCAGGGTGGTGGATGTGAACCAGTACGGCGTTCTCTACGGCACCCATGCAGCCTATTCCCTGATGGTCAAACAGGGGTCCGGACACATCGTGAACACGGGTTCCCTGGCCGCATTGATCCCCCTTCCCATGGAAACCGCCTACGTGGCCTCCAAGTGGGCCGTGTTCGGGCTCTCAACCTCGCTGCGGCCCGAAGCCGCAGACCTGGGCGTCAGGGTGAGCGTGGTCTGCCCCGATTTCGTGGGCTCGGATTTTTACGTGAAGTCCAAGCACGTGAACGTGGACGAGGAGCGCCTGATTGCCCAGATCCCGAAATTCCTCTACATGACCCCGCAGAAGTGCGCACGCAAGTTGTTGAAGGGGGTTGCAAAAAACCGTGCCATCATCACCGTGGGACCCATCGGAAGGTTTCTGTGGCGGATCTACCGCTACGCCCCCCGCCTCTTCATCCTGGGACAGCGACTGTACGCAAAGAGCCTGCGACGGATGCGACTCGAAGCGTAGGCTGTTTCTTTGACACGCCCTCTCCTGCGCATCTATACTTCCCTTCATGTCCCGATGCAGCCACAAGACACTGATCCTTCTCAAGGAGAGGGGCGACAAGCTCCGGTGCAGGGCGTGCCACCTGGTCCTGTCTGCGGAAGAGCTCACCGGAGGCTTCTGCCCGGAGTGCTACGAGGTTCGCGGGGAAAAACGGAAAGATTTCGAGAAAGTGACGGTAGAGGACGAGGGGATTACAAAATACCGCTGCGAGGAATGCGGGGCTGCCATTGAATGGAAAGGCCCTGACGAGGTCATGGAAAATAGCTGATGGATTCCATAAAGGCGATCGGATTCGACCTGTTCAATACGTTGATGACTGTTCATCCTCAGGCCATGAAGGAGGCGCATGACGGGCTTTTCAACGCGCTCCTTGAGCAGGGCATCGAGGTGGAGGCCGGCCCCTTTACGCAGGCCTATGTGGAGGCTGC
>CAZSUQ010000022.1:15115-19043 GCA_964609935.1 uncultured Thermodesulfobacteriota bacterium
GATTATTTCAAAGCCATGGTGGTTGGCGAGGAAGCCTTTGTGGAGGCTGCCAAGCATTTCCTGCAGGAGGCGCACCGGGAAGGGAGAGAGACGCACAACCGTTTCTGGATCGCTGCGGCACTGGAGAGCCAGGGATATGAAATCTCTCCGGATGACCCACGGATCGCGAATACGGTGGAAACCTACTTCTCAGCCTTCTACCCTCATTGCCGACTCATCCCCGGTACCAGGGAGATCCTCGAAGAGCTTGCCGGGCGTTATCCCCTTGCATTGCTGAGCAACTTCACCCACCCGCCGGCAGTGGAAAGGATCCTCGAGCTGCTGGGGCTTCCGCCCTTTTTTCAAGCCGTGCTCATCTCCGGGGCCCTGGGTTACCGAAAGCCACACCCTTATGTATTTGAGCAGCTTCTGGAACGGCTCGGTCTGCCGGCCAGCGAGGTCCTCTTCGTGGGAGACGATCCGGACGCCGACGTGGAGGGCGCCATTCGTGCAGGCCTTCGGCCCGTGCTCACAACCTGCGTGAAGTCCGGAAACATCCCCGCCGCACAGACCCCGCTCTCCCCGTCCCATGACAACTGCCCTCCGGAAGTCCCCAGGATATCCAGCTGGCAGGACCTGCGCTCGCTGCTGGAGGGGTGAGAACAGTGGAAGGCGACCTGACCTCTTTCTCGTCTTGTGACCAAGCCGGTTAACTCGGATATCATCCGCGGGTTATGGAGGCGCATGCCGGCTTGGTCGGCAACTTGGTGGACTATCGACCTGAGGAGTTGTACGCCAGGAACTGCCCAGAATCTGCTCAAGGTCGACAGCTGTGGCAAGGCGCTCGTAGCCGGCGACGTTGAAATGCAGGCCGTCGCCGCCATCGTACTGCGCGGCGATGACGTCAGGATTTGACAGATCACGGACAGCTGCGTCGAAGTCAACGATCGCGTCTGCCGGGCTCTGAGAGCGGATCCAATCGTTGACCGAGCGCCGCAACGCCGTCGCGGAAGGGGACGAATAGGACGGTAGCGGGAAGTTTCCCGCTGGTGTCAGCGTGCCCTGTATCACTCGCAGGCCGGCTGCTTGCAACCGGGCTATGATTTCGGCGTAGGCGTCCGTGAGTTGCTCCACCGTGAGGTCGGGTGTCTGACCGATGTCGTTGATCCCTTCCCACAAGATCACGTCTGTCACGCCGCTCTGAGCGAGCACATCCGCATCTAGACGTGTCAGTGCTTTCGGTCCGAATGACGGGATCAGGCCGTCCTCAAGAACGCGGTTGCCGCTGACGCCGGCATTGGAAACGAACACCGGGCGGCCCGCTTGCTCGAAACGCCGCCGCAGGAAATCCGGATAACGCTGGTTCCGATCGATGCTGTCAATATCTTCGGGCAAAAGCGTTGCGGACCCCTGATAGCCGTCTGTCAGCGAGTCGCCGAACGTCACGACTGCGCTTGTCGATGAAGGCGCAAGGGTATCCAGGCCCACGACAAACGGTCTCATGGTGATCGATTGCACGAACATGGCGCCCGAGGCGTCGTCGCTATGATCGCCGCTACCCGGAGGAGACACGTAGGAATGCTGACGTGCAGTGTGATGCTGTGTGGGAATCGTTCCCGGATCGCTGGCGGCGATCGTGACGGCAAGATCGTCAAAGCTCGAAAAGCGGAACGCCAAGGGATCACTAACCACATCTTGGCCCGCAGCAATCGTCACGCGTTTGTTACCGTCGAACAGGACTGGAACCGAGGTCGCTGGATCGATGTCAGCACCGCTCGTGCTATGGGCAATGCGCACCGCATCGAAGACGACGGGCGCGGACCCAAAGCGGTTTGACAGGTGCACGCGCACCCTCGAGCCGCCGCCAAGAGGCGAAAAGACCAGCCGGAACGTCTGCGACGGCCCGGCGACAAGCAGATGCAGGCTTGCGTCCACCGGGATGGCGGCGTCGGTCGGCGGGGCCTGCCATACGGAAACCCAATGCTCGCCTCCACTGGAGGCTGAGCCCGGCCCAGGGGCCGACCCGCTGCAGCCTAGCAGCAGCAACGCCAATGACAGCGCTGCGCAGCAAAACAGTCTCATGCAAGTCATGTTAGCCTGCCCCTGCCGAGTTCCCACGACCATCTTCTCCCAAACGGCTTGAGATACCGGGACACGGACTTCAACTGCTCAAACAATACCACGACCGCTGCCAGCATGCACAAAAAAAGATTATGCAGAGCAACGTTTTTCATGCCCTGGCGTGTTTGAAACAAAGGCCGAAAAGGTGGTATGAGTTTGCAGAAATCGAGAACCCCGACCGAAAGGAGATGCCGACCATGAAGAAAACCTTGACGGTCCTGACTTCGCTGGCTGCTTTCTTAGCGCTTCTGACAATGGTTGCCGGCATCCATGACAAGGCGTTCGCCGGCAACCCGGGAGAATTCGTCGCGGACGCTCACACCGTGGCCCTGTGGCGCATGAACGAAGGGACCGGCCAGACCGTCGCGGACGATTCGGGAAACGGACGGGATCTCACCCTGGGCTCTTCCACGGCTGTGCATATCACGGATCCGTCCTGGGTCGCCACGGGACGATTCAGTGCGGCCCTCTATTTTGACGAAAGCCAGCAGCAGTATCTTTACGGAACCGGCAGCAACACGTTCCCTTCCAACCAGGTAACCGTGGAGATGTGGGTCAAGACCCAGGATGTGAACCATGCCCAGATCTTCACGGCCGGTTTCATCAATTGCACGATGATCATTGAGTACGGCGGTAGCGTAGGGTCTGAGATCGGGGATGGATCGAACTGGAGCTTTTGCACTTCCTCAAGGAACGTGGCCAATAACGCCTGGCACTACGTGGCTGCAACCTACAACGGGTCCTTCATGAAGGTTTATGTTGACGGCAGGCTCGTTAAGAGCTGTGCTGCCACCACCACGCTAGCCAATCCATCCCAGTACTGGGTGGGCGGGCGTCCCAGCAATACGTTTCTGACAGGATTTATCGACGAGGTCAGGTTGTCCGATGTAGCGCGGACAGAGACGGAAATACGGGACTATTTCAAGGAAGCGGCCGGCTTGAAACTCATCCCCTCGAATATTTTCCCTCTGATCATTCAATAGGCCTGTGAGGGATTCTCCCCCGAAAAAACGATGCTCGCCTGATGTCTTTCCGATTCCTTTGAACGCCTCTTAACGGGAGGTTCGGTTCATCAAGGGACGACCCAGGCCCTCCCCCCGTCCTTCAGAAGATCATTTGGACATGGTTGGTTCCCGGGCGGGGCTTTTCTACGAGTACATGGCAGAGTGTGATAATACGGGAGCCCTTTATCTACACAATGTCCTGTTGAGATATTCAGTGTCTCCTATGAAAAGAAGGGTGATACCCAAAATGGGTACCGCCCTTCTTATATTATACCGCACATTGGGGGAGCGCCCCTGTCCGAATCCGGCCGTTACATTCCCCTGGCCGGGGGCCGGGTCCGGAAGGAAAGCCCGCGGAAGGTGTACAAACGGTACCGGGAGATCCTGGCTAACCTGATCCAGGCTCGGGCCGCAGCACCTTGAGATTCAGCTGTTTCCGCCTACCTTCTCCGTCTGAGCACCCTGAAGAGGAGCAGTCCAACCGGCAGGGCCAGGACGGACACCCAGTTGATGACGCCTGAAACCTTGCGGTCCCTGACATCCTGCCTTCCGGCGGAGAGGGTGGATGCCGTTATCCAGTCACAATTTATATGGGGGTATTCATCAGCCCCCATATCAGCAATAGCCACGGTATCGCAGTTGCCGTCGAGAATCCTGTCATGGCCGTCGATGTCGGTCGGCGGAAGTCCGGGCGCCGCATTGTCCCCGGTATCCAGACACGGGGAGAGGGTTGAATCAAGGTGAAGGTCCCAGTTCAACGGGTCCGGGTCGGAAACATCTCTAAAGAGAGGATCCCCGTCGACATTCCCCGCCCCCCAAACCAG
>CAZSUQ010000023.1:0-18863 GCA_964609935.1 uncultured Thermodesulfobacteriota bacterium
CAGGGCGTTCAAGGTGATCAAGGATCTGGTGGTGGACCGGAGCGCCATGGACGGGATCATCCAGTCCGGCGGTTACATCTCGGCAAACACGGGCGGTGCACAGGACGCCAACGCGATTCCCGTATCCCAGGAGGTGGCCGAGAAGGCCATGGACGCGGCACAGTGCATCGGGTGCGGGGCCTGCGTGGCTTCCTGCCCCTACGGGGCCGCCATGCTCTTCACCGGTGCAATGGTTTCACAGCTCGCCCTGCTCCCGCAGGGAAGACCCGAGGCGGCCCGCCGGGCCCTCTCCATGGTGAAGGAGATGGATGGCCTGGGATTCGGCAACTGCACGAACGAGAAGGAGTGCGAGGCCGAGTGCCCCAAGGAGATCTCCATCACCAACATCGCCCGCATGAACCGCGAGTTCCTCAAGGCGGCATTCTTCTCCCCTGAGGACGATTCCTGAACCGAGTGATCCCCCGATAGAAACCTTTCCACCCTTTCCCATCCTGATGGCAGACCAACAGCGCCACTCCGCCTGAAAACCGGGGCCGAAGGAGTAACTCCGCGTAACGAAAAGGAAAAAATTCCTTTCTGCATAAACTTCTATGTTGGTATAATAAAAATGTTTTTTACGCAGACAATAGAAGACAGGGGCAACATGAGAAGAGTTATCATCATCCTTTTCGTGCCTGCTGCGGCCCTTTTCGCGTTTGCATCCGTCTGCGGTGCGGTGGAGCGAGAGATCTTCTTTTATGACGGGGGCACGATCCATCAGCTCACGGACAACTTCCTCGATGACGCAGGAGCAGGCATCAGCGACAACGGGCTGGTGACGTGGTGCACGAGCGGTTCCAGCAATGCGCGGCTGTTTGACGGTGAAAGCGTGATCGAGCTGCCGCCCGTGGATGCGAGCCAGACCTGCAGGTTAACCAGGGTCAACAACCTGGGAAACGTGGCTGTGATAGGCGGGGACAGGGCCTATCCCTACACATCCGATCTCTACATCTACCAGGGCAGCGAGACCACCAAGATTCACAGTGCATTCGCGGTGGGCTGGGCGGTCATCAACAACAACGGGCAGGTCGCCTTCAGCTCGTACGCAGCCAAACCCCCCATGGCATACTCCGCTGTCTATCTCTACGACGGTGCATCCGTGCAACGGTTGTCGGACTCAGGGTCCATGGCCGGGGGTTCTCAGATCAACGATCTGAACGTTGTCGTTTGGGCAGAGATGCCCGGGCTGTCGGACTCGGAGATCTTTCTGTGCGAAGGAGGGGCGACGGCCTACCTGACCACGAATGACATTGAAGACAACTCACCCTCCATCAATGACGCCGGACAGGTGGCGTGGATGGCTACGGCCGGGGAGGGCTCCACCTATGAGATCTTTCTCCTGGACGGCGGCCCGGAGCCGCTGCGGCTCACCACGAACAGTTACGACGACCAGTACCCCAGGATCAACGAGAGCGGATCGGTGGTGTGGGAGGGTCAGGCCGGCCCGGCGGATACGTTCGAGATCTTCCTGCTTGAATACGGCGGGATTCCCCTGCAATTGACGGACAACGGATACGACGACACCAATCCCAGGATAAGCGACAACGGTTCCGTGGTCTGGCAGGGCCAAGCAGGAAACGGGGACACCTGGGAGATCTTCCTCTATAACGGCGAAGCGGTTCAGCAGCTCACGAACAACGCCTATGATGACACGTTCCCGGAGATCAGCGCGGACGGGTCCGTGGTCTGGCTCGGCAACGTGCCCTACTGGGAGGTGCCGGCCTCGGTGGTGGGGGCCCGGCACAGGCCTGCCTCGGATGCAGCCAACACCCTCTGCCTGCTCATAGCACCTTTTGCCCTTGTTCTTTTCTGGAAGGAATCCATCAAGAGGAGGAAACATTCATGAAAAAGGCAGCCGTCACTTTGTCCGTCTTTCTGGGAATCCTGCTCGGAACCGCTCCTCTCTATCACGTGGGCGCCGACACCGAGATCTTCCTCTACGACGGCGGGAGCACGACCCTGTTCACATCCGATACACTGGATGACGTAAGCCCTGAAATCAGTGACAACGGGGATTTCCTGTTCTGGGAACGCATTGTTCCTACAGATCCTCTCCATTCCATCGTTGAAGCTCTCGTGTACGATGGGGTGGACACAACAAAGATTTTTGAAACGGATGGGAAAACCTTTTATCTCAGCACCAAGAGAATCAACAACAGCGGACAGGCGGCCATGGCGAGTTCCAGCATTACGGGCATGTGGAGTACGGTCTACCTTTATGACGGTACGCAGAACATCAGCCTTGGAGGGGGCTGGGAGCCCCGGATCAACAACAGCGGACAGGTGGTCTGGTACAATCGAGCATTCGCAAAGAAAGATCTTTACATCTACTCCGTATACCTCTATGACGGCACGAACACGATCCCGCTCGCAGAAGACTGGGATATTGCAGGCTCCCCTGAAATCAATGACAGCGCTTCCGTTGTGTGGTTCGGGAGGCTCGATGCCGGGGATTCAACCGAGATCTTCCTTTACGACGGGACGGGCACAACCCGGATCACGGACAACCTGTTTGCCGACAGCTCCCCTGATGTAAACGAGGGAGGTTCCATTGCGTGGCAGGGTGCGGCCGGACCCGGCGACACGTATGAGATCTTCCTCTACGATGGGACCGACATCACACAGTTGACGACCAACGACTACACCGACGCCTACCCCTTTCTCAGCGATAACGGCAGGGTTGTGTGGCGGGGGCGGTCCGGACCGGGAGACACGTGGGAACTCTTCCTGTATGACGGTTCGGACGTCATCCAGCTCACGGACAACAGCTATGACGAGGGAGATTACCGGATCAGCGCCGACGGGTCCGTGACCTGGCAGGGGCAGGCTGTTGCCGGGGGCGCGTGGGAGATCTTTCTTTACGATGGAACGAACACGAAACGGCTGACGTGGAACAACTTGAAGGACACGGGCCCGCGCATCAGTGCGGATGGATCCGTCGTTGTCTGGGAGGGGGAGCAGGTCGATGCGTGGAGCGTCTCCGGGTCCGTGGTCCGGGAACGCTACCGGCCCGCTTCAGACGTGTTCAACCACCTGTGCTTCCTCCTTCTTCCCCTTGCCCTTGTCGCGCTGAAGAAGAGGGCGAATAGAGCGGGCTAGGCCGATCTCTACCATCGGGCGAGGTGTTCCTCTGCCCAGCCCACCGCACCGTTGAGTTCCATGGCGGAATCGCCGGGTTCCACCCGTCCGAAGTAACGGCCGAAGACCTGGTTGACCCGGGTCCTCAGGAGGCCGAGGTTCAGGCTGGACCGGAGGTTGTAGAACGGCCGGAACTCGAGATCCACCCCGCGGGTCTCCCTTGTCCTCAGGGTCCACGGCTTCAGGAAGTCCAGGCGGTCGTAACGGAACTCCACGTCCTCGCTCAGCTTGAAGAGCCGCCCGTTGAAGACCAGGGAGTTCTCGGTCATGCCCGTGCCGTCGGTCCATTTCCCGCCGAAGTTCAGCCCGAGGGTGTTTCCCTGCTCGCGCATGGAACAGGAGGCCCAGTTCCATGCGGTCCGGTAGGGCCAGACCCCCCTGCCGTAGTCCAGGCAGGCAAAGGAATCCGAGGCGTCGAAGCGGTACTCCTCCTCTTCTGTTCTCAGGGACCCCTGTGTGGGGAGGCAGTGTTGCTTGGACGTGAACTGGAAGCGTTCACGGCTCCAGGGTACGACCACGTTCAGGGTTTCGTGGTCCTGGGGGATGGAGATGTGGAAGGATCCCTTCACAGGGGAGCGATGGTGCCTTTTCCGCCATTCCATCTCCATGTGTACGCGCTCTCTCGTGTGGAAGAGCGCGATGCGCGTATTCCCCTTTTCGACGACAAGGTCACCGTACACGGTCTCCGGGTAGACAACACTCCCCCCAAAGAGCGGGGCAGGAAGGACATCCATAAATCGCTTGCCTGTCTCGTACTCCACCAGGCACACAGACGCAAAGGACAGGTAGTCCACGTGGGCAACTGTGAGGGCCAGGGAGCAGGCAGGTCCGGTAATGTTCCAGTAATACCACTTCTTCTTGCGCGGCCAGCACCCCCTCAGGTTGCACGTGTGCAGGGGGTGGCGAGACCAGCCCACAGCCTCCGGGTTCAGGCGGCCGCGGTCATCGCAAAGCCTTACCGGCTCTGTTATCTCTTGCTCTTCGTACACAGCTTAGAATCCAACGCCGTAGATGGGTGCTTCTCCTTCACCGAATCAGAACTTGAAATCCTTCTTGAGCTTATCCATCCCCTTGTTGATAGCCTTTCCGGCCTCCTTTTCTGCAGCACCCTTCATAACCGAGCCTATGTCCCCGCCGGCATCCTTGATGAGGTCCGGCAAACCGGGCACAGAGGGGGAGGCGAGCCGGGCCCGCGGTGAGCTGAGGCTTCCGGTCACATCGAACCTGAGGTCGATCCTTCCATCCTTGTTTACCAGCTGCTTCATCACGAGGTCTGTAATCTTCTCCGGCGGCACGTATTTCGCCACGTCGCCCCGGAGCTGCCTCTTCACGTTCTGATTGATCGTGGCCTTGACGGCCTCGTTCTCCTTTTCCGAAAGGATCGTGCCCATGTCAAGATCCAGGGCCTTGGTCTTGATGTTCGTTGTTCCCTCGAAGTGGAGGGTGAAGTCCTCTGTCACGATCTTCCCCAGGGACAGCTTCACTTTATTCGATTTGTACCACACGTCCACGCTCCCCTCGTTCCACTTCACCTCCTCCTTGAGGAAGGCGAGCTTCCCGGTGTAGGGCTCCAGGGCCTTTACGGACTTCACGGACTCGAAGATCTGCAGCCCTGTGAGGGTCCCCTGGGGGGATTCCACCTTCAGGGCGGCTTCAGGGTCCAGGGCCCTGGTCTTCACGTCAAAGGGCTTCACCGACCCGTTGGCTGTGAGCTTGATATCAAAGGACTGCACCGATCCGGACCGAACCTTCCCCTTGGGCCGGGAGCCGAGTTCGAGCTTGATCTTCACGCTGTTCTTTGACTCCAGGCGGGCCGGGTCGATCTCAGCGGAGTGAGCCAGCAGGGTGAGATCATAGACCTCAAAGGTCTGGCCGAGGGCCCTGTCCGTGTAGGTGACGTTCCCCCTCTCGATCCCCACCTTTCCCACGGCGATGCGCAGGGGGATGTCATCCGCGGTCAAGGGACCGGACGGCTCTTCCTTTTTGGGTGGCTCAGGCTTCCTCTTTTCGGGTTCGGGTTTTGAAACAGGCGCCTTTTTCTCCTCAACCGCTTTCCCGGGTTCCAGCAGATCCGAAAAGTTGAATTTGCCGCTTTTGTACCTGACGATATTCACCACGGGCTCCTGGAGGACGAACGCGTTGAGCTCCACCCTGAGGAGAAAGAGGGGAAGGATCCTGAACTTGAGGTTGAGCAGCTTGATCCCTGCAAAGAGATCGCCTGCGGCCACGGGTTTTCCCTTCAGTGCCTCCAATGCCGCAGGGGACTTGTGGTTGGATACACGAACGTTGCCCACCTCGATGCCCGACACCATGGACAAGAGGCCGATGTCCAGCCGCTCGATGGTCACGTGCCGATGAAGCACGGACTCCATCTGCTCTGCAACCATTTCCTCGTCCACAAGGAGCATGAGGGCGACACTGCCGCCAACAACGACCAGAACCAGAAGGCCCACCAGCACGGTAATCCATTTGACGAGTTTCTTCATTTTCTTACTCCTCTTCTTCACCGGAACCGAAAAAGGTGTATGTTCCCTTCTCTTTACCTTCTGCGAGAATCTAGGGAAAAACGCTGATGTTACGAACAAAGACTCTAAACAGAAGCATCGTGATGGTATCGACAGGAGCGATCATAGTTTCTTTCCTGATTGAGATCAATAAAAACTATGCAAATCTGCAACAGGAGCCCTCGAATCCGGCTGCGAGCATCTCATTGATTCCATCTTGAAGCCCTTTTTCGAAACCTTGCCTTCATCCCCGGGGAGCCCTATAGTGACCCCATCAACCGCTGAAGCCGTAACCCGACACGGAAAAAGGTTTCCCGTTGAACAGAAGGACTGCCGTCAAACTCATCGCTGCCGCCGCACTCACCCTGGCCTGCATCCTCTCGTTTCTTGGACGGCTGGATCCCGGTTTTGACCTGCTCGGCGGATCGAGACTGAAGGAGGGGAACGACCGCTACCTTGCGTCTTCCTTCAACAGGGCGATCACCGGATTCGGGGTTCTTTCCGTGCTCAAGGCAGGGCTGGACATCATCGAAGGGAGCGAGGTGGGCGCGAGTTTTGGTGCCACGGCCAATCTTGAACTCGGTGATCTCGTCCAGCCCGCCTATGACTACGTGGACATCGCATGGCGAACCATGCTCGTGAGTTGTGTGGCGCTTCTCGGAACCCGGTACGCCCTCGAGGCCGCCGATCTGATGGACTCCCATGTTCTCACCTTCACGTTGATCACGGGCCTTGCGGTTCTCCTGCTGCAAGGGTGGCGGCCCGGGGCACAGAAGACCAGGCGGGTCCTTCGTGATGTGCTGGGCGTGAGCATCGTAGCCACGGTGGCGCTCTACTACCTGCTTCCCCTTTCGGTCTGGGGGGCATCCAGGCTCTCGGGCGCCATCACCGCGCCGGCCATCGGGGAAGCGGAGAAGGGTTTCCAGGAGACAAGGGAAAGCCTCTTCCCGGATGACCCACAGATCGCGGACGGGTGGCTCGAGAAGATGAAGTCCATTCGAGAAAGGATCGAGCAGACCGGAACCTATCTCAAGGAAAAAACAGAGGACCTCATTGTCTGGACCGTGAAATTGATTGCAGGGTATCTGTTCGACTGCATCGTTTTTCCGGTTCTCCTTTTTCTGCTGCTCCTGTGGCTGACCCGCGCCGTCATGAGGTACGTCTCCCATCGCAACCTGCAGAGAACGCTTAACGAGGATCTGCAGGCTCTTCTTACCAGGTCAAAGCGAAGCACGGCCCCCTGACCCGGACTGCGCAATACCGCTATTTCTGCTATGCTTGACAAGGGATGAGCGCCGGGGAGGGTTGCCGCCGGAGAAGAAGAAAGCAGAGACACAACACCACGGAAGAGATCACAAGGAAGGGATCATGGTACGACAGGCAGAACAGTTGGAAAGAAGCTGGAGACAGCGTGGACCGATTCCAGAGGCCTTCCGGCCGGGGTTCCTTCTCCTTTGCCTCGTCCTGGGCCTCGTGTTGACGTGCACGGCGGGCTGCAACAACGGTTCGGAAACACAACAGGAACCGGCCGGGCCGGTAGTGGAGAACACCTGTCCGGCACTGGGCACACCCATGGACCCGGACAGCGAGACCGCCATGGTGTTCGATCTGTCCGGAGACACGAAAAGCGGCGGGCTGGATTTCTTTGACCTTCCCTATCCCCTGGACATGAGGCTCGACGAGAACGGAAAGACGGATCTTTCAGGCTTCCCCAACCCCGGAGACAACGCAGAGGTTCGTCAGATCATCCAGGCCGCGCACCTGCACATGGAGGGGTGGCCCACGGCAACGCAGGTCTTCCTGCGTCTGACCGGGCCCGTGGATGAGGGCCGGATTCCCTCGGACCCGGCAGCCTTTGTAAGCACCGGGGCCGTGATCCAGCTCCTGGACGTGGACCCCGATTCGCCGGAGAGGGGGCGTCGCTTCCCGCTGGAGGTGGCCTTCAACTCGGTGAGGGAGAAGTTCCGGCCCGAGAACCTGATCCAGGTGCTCCCTGTCCAGGGGTTCGAGCTTCGGGAGAACAACCATTATGCGGTCATCGTGACCCGTGACCTCGCTTCAAAGAATGGGCTTCAGCCGGTGTCGGAACCGAACCTCTGCGCCGTCATGTCAGGGAGGACACCGGTGGGCGCCCTGGCGGCCGAGGCCCTGGAGGCCTATGCCCCTCTGGCAGGGCAGCTGGCCCGGGAGGGGATCGACCCGGGTACGATCCTGGCTGCCACGGTCTTCACCACCGGGGCTCCCACGGAGCGGATGTTCCACGTGACGGACCGCGTGGGCGACTGGCCGGCACCGCAGCCGGCCGCCCCGCTCGTGAAGACCGACGAGTTCGACGAGTACTGTGTCTATGCCAGCGAGTGGGAGGTTCCCGGTCTTCAACAGGGGAGGATCCCCTTTCTGGCCGTAAGGGACGGGGGCGTCATCCAGTTCGATGCAGACAAGGAGCCTGTTGTCCAGTACACGCGCATGGCGCCCTTCGTGGTGACCGTGCCCAAGGGAGAGATGCCTGCACAAGGCTATCCTCTTCTCTTCTACATCCACGGCACCGGAGGCCTGAGCACCCAGGTCTACAAACGGGGGCCCGTGCTGCCGGACGGCAGCGTGCCGCCCGGGACAGGCCCCTCCGAGGTGGCGGCCGAGCGCGGTTGGGGCTCTTCCTGCATGGGCGGTCACCTGAGCGTGGAGCAGCTGGGGGAGTTCGGCTCGCTGGGCGGTTACATCCCGTACAACTTCTTCAACCTCCAGGCCATGCGCGACAACTTCATTCAGATGACAGCAGAGCAGATCCTCTTCCGCCGGCTCCTGAATGATCTCGCCATCGACGTTTCAGGCTGTGAGGGCGCGGACGTATCGGCCACCCCGGACGGGATGGCCCGGTTCGATCCCCAAATGCAGGTGGTCATGGGCCAGTCGCTGGGGAGCCACCTGTCCGGCCTGGTGGGTGCCACAGACCCCAAGGCGTGGCAGGGGGCGATCCTAACCGGCGCGGGCGGCTCCTGGACCGAGTACGCCCTGGGGCCGCAGGATCCGCCGTTGCCGGTGCTCCTGGAATTCTTTCTCGGGATGCCTCTCAACGAACATCTGGACCGGTGGCACCCGGCGATCCAGATAGCCACCCTTTCCATTGCGGGTGCAAACACTATCCACTTCCTTCCCACCTATTTCAGGGATCCGAGACTCCCGAGACCTTCTCCGCACATGCTCGTGATCGAAGGGCACATTGACCTGCAGAACACCATCGGCCTGCAGCGCGCGCTCGTGGCTGCGCTCGGGGTTGACATGGTGGGCCCGGACGTCGCCGAGATCCCGCCCGGGATACCCATCGGGCCCGAGGGCCAGATCATCCAGCGGATCGAACTGGCCGGCGGCCGACAGCTCGACCCTCCGGTGAGCGGGAACATGAACGTACCCGGACAGGGCGTCCGCACGGCCGTGGTGGTGCGTTATCCAGAGGACGGCATCCGGGAGGGGCACTACGTGGTGTTTCAGCGTGAGGAACCCAAACACCAGTACGGCTGCTTCCTGGAGGACCTGGCAGCCGGGAAGGTGCCCACCATCATCGAGGGCGTGGCCCAGGGGGGTGAGTGCGCCCCCTAGATAGAGGCCCTGTTACTCTTCTCGCATTCTTCGAGAACGGGCGTTGAGGGCTTGCGCTGACCTATTTCGTGGGAGCAGCTTCTTTCACGGGGAAATAGGATCGGTCCTTCCCGTGTTTCGGATGATACGATCCCGCCGGCAATCCGATTCCATTCTGGGTAAAGACGACGAGGTTCAGTTGCTTGGCCAGCGGCCGATACTTCGAATCGAAAGCTTCCGTAATGAGTTTGTCCACCGCCGCGCTGATCGCCATCGATAGAAGACCGTCTCCGCCGGATCCCTTTTGTATGACCTGCTTGCGATCCCACAAAAGATTTCCGGTACGCGTGTCCACAAGGGCATAATGGACCTCGATCCTCATGATGTTCTGCAGCACGACGTACTTTGATCCCCAATCCTTGATGGTGATGAACAGGACGGCATCCGCCCCGAATCGATCTTGGAATTTTTTCGGGGGCAACTGGTGGATCAGGCCCGCCTCGGGCAACCCCAGATCCTTGAGCAGGGCATCCGTCAGGATGACGGGAAAGACATAATAGCCGCGCTCACCCAGGGGCTGGGAAACACTCGTGATCAACATGTTGGGGGCCAGGATCTGTACCGTTTCGTTCAGTATGGGCACGACCAGGATCGAGCGGGGTTGATGAGCATAGAAGGCCGTGTAGTCATTCGTGGTTGCCGCACAGCCCAGTGCCAGGATGCATACCGTCAGTGTGAGGAAGAGATGCTTGCTTTTCATTTTTCAACTCCCGCAGGTTCAACAACGATGGGCGCGTCCACCTTTTCTACGCTTCCTTGTTTGCCTTCGTTCCTCACCTTAGGTTGCTTGAGCCTGGCAATCAGCGTGTTCATCAAGGTTGCGGATTCCGGAAAAGCTTCGGCTTCTTTCTGAAAGTAGACGGCAGCCTGGCTGGCATTGCCGCGTTGATACAGAAGGAACCCATATTCGGCATAGAGCCCCGGTGCCAGGCGGTGCTCACCTTTCTCCGCTTGTGCCACGGTTTGTGCGAGGACTGCAAATGCCTGGTCAGGGTCTTCCTTGAAGTATTGAGAGTAGAGGCAGTTTTCGTAGCCTCCCCAGTAAAAGACCTGCTTTGCACATCCTCCCGGACTCAGCAAAAGGAACACCAGGATTGATGTCGCCATCATTTTACAGAAAGATGTACGGCCTCTTCTCATTAATGGAATGAATGCCTTCATCACGAGTCCCCTCGATTATCTTTCACGTGCGCGCGCATCCAGCGTGGATACAACATTGTTCATCATGTTCACGATCGCCGAATCAATTGCCTTGCCATCCAGCGTGGAATCGTAGCCGGCCTGTCCGCCGAAACCCAACGTGCTCGAAGCCTCGAGCGTGGCATCGCCGCTCCCTTCAGCCGAATAAAAGATCTCCCCGGTCTTGGGATCGACCATCCTGAGAACGACCCTTGCCCGGGCACGCTGTTGTTTCGACCTGCCCACGAGCCATGACTTGCCGGTTGTCTCCCGCCCGAGTTCAACGACAGATCCAATGATAAGGGCATCCACACCTTTCAATCGGTTACGAAACTCTTCCTCGGTGAAACCCATCAGCTTCGCCTCGCTCTTGAGCCTCCCCAGGTCCTGCCTTTCAACAACCGTAAAACGTTGGGTCGCTACAAGATGCTTGGCCAGGCTGTCCGATGCCTGCTTGCCGATCCTGTCTCCGTGCTCATCCACGAACAACCCGCTTCCGTAATGGGTCTCGTTGGTAAACCTCCCTATGCCCACGGTCATGCGCTCGGAAGCGGGCAGCGGCGCAACCATCACCTCTGGACCACGGTCCACGACCCCTTCGTTGATCGCCCTTTTGGGGGCACAAGCGCACATCAAGACGGCCAGGGCAAGAAGGGAACATTTCATTTTGTTTTTCATGTTCAAAGACCCTCCTCATGAATGATTGTCATACCGAAATACGAATCCAAGGCTCTGGAAACCTGGGGGAAGCAGGACAGAATGATTCCTGTAAGGCTAAAGCGGGTTTGACTATAAAAAGACAGAAAGGGCTTGTCAAGGCAGAGCCTTCTGGCAGAGATGCAGTTGCTTGACCTTCAAAGCACATCTTCCTTGTAGAAGTCCCGGGCCGAGTCCGTGCCGATCTTTTCATAGGCCTGGATCCAGGCTTTCACGCGCTCCCTGCCGTAGACCTCTTCCCAGGCCCTGACGATGATGTCCACAGGGATGTCCGCATAGGTCCCGTGGTCAACCACGTATTCCATGAACCTCTTCTGCTCCATGTTGTAGGGCTGGAAGATGGAGTCCTCGAGCCCGTTGAACTCCAGCGGCTCCACCTTGTGGCGAATGCAGAGCTCCTTGTTGAATGCAGGGGTGGCCTTGACCCATTTCCCCTGGAGGAAGAACTCGGTGAACCCGTGGTACACGAAGAGGTCGGAGCCGAGAAACTCGATGAGCTGCTTCGTGGCCAGGTGGCTTCTCACCGTGGCAAAGCCCACCCTGGAGGGAATGCCGCAGGCCCTTCCCAGCGCGCAGAGGAGCGACGCCTTGCACACACAGTAGCCGCGGCCCTTCTTCAGGACGTTGCTCGCACGGTAGTGCTCCGGGAGGAAAAAGGCCGTGTAGGGGTCGTAGAGGATTCCGTCGCGAGCCGCGTAGTAGATCTCCACGGCCTTCCGTACCGGGTCCGTTTCGCTGCCCACCGCTTCCCCGGCGAACTTCATGACCGCAGCGTGATCGCTGTCGAGGATCTCCGTGGGGTTCAGGTATTTTTCATCCACCCCTTCCATTCAGGATCTCCTTATGGCGGACGGCTCACCCTGAAAAAAGCAATTGTGCTTGAGAGAGTCCTGCCGGTTGGTGCTGTTCTGAACAAACCCACGAGCCCTGGCAGCGAAACAAGGAGACGATTTCCTGTCGCCCCACTGCGCTCAGCGATGGCAACCCTCTGAGGTTCGCCTGCCTTGCAGGCAAAAGGATAGGCCCCCGGGAGCTGATGCACCCGGGTATTTTACCCGGGCCAATGCCGGAAGCAAAGAGGCAGAGCATCCCGTTCGCCCGTGGAGTTCGTGGATTCAAGGGAAACCGTTGCGATGCATGCAGGTCCCCCGAGCCGACCGAGAGATTGTGTGTGCCGGGCGTCGTTGAAGGAAAAGGACACGCGCAGGGTGTTCTGATAGAATGTCACACCGCTCGAGCCGTGATGTTCAGCGCGATGATCCACAGGAACGAAAGGAAACTTCCACATGGAGAAGGGCAAGGAACTCGTAACCGAGCAGAAGGACGGCGTGGGGACCCTCATCATCCATCGGCCTGAAAGGCGGAACGCGCTTTCACCCGATCTCCTCATGCAGCTGCATCTGGCGCTCGAGGAGTGGGCCCGGGAGGAAAGCGTGCGGGTCGTGGTGGTCACCGGCTCCGGCGACAAGGCCTTTTCCTCGGGCTACGACATCCTGGCCACGCCCACCGGGCTCGTGGGGGTGGGCGAGAAGATCCTGAAGGAGGACAACCCTCTCGAGCTTGCCTTCAACAGCCTGAGAAACTATCCCTACCCCACCATCGCCATGATGAACGGATCGGCCTTTGGCGCCGGCCTCAACCTGGCCGTCTGCTGCGACATGCGCATCGGTGCGGACGACATCAAGGCAGGCATGCCCCCGGCAAAGCTCGGCGTGATCTATCCTCCGGACGGCCTCAAGCTGTTTGTGGAGGTGCTGGGCATGGCCCGGACAAAGGAGATCTTCTTCTCCGGCCGAGTCTTCAGGGGCGCCGAGGTCAGGGAAATGGGCCTTGTGGACCGGCTGGTGAAGCGGGAGGATCTCGAGTCCCTCACCTATGCGCTCGCCCGGGAGATATCGGAAAACGCCCCGCTCGCTCTCAAGGGGATCAAGCGGATCCTGAACCAGCTGGGCAACGGGTTCACACTGAACGACGGGGAGCGCCGGGAAGCCGAAGAGATGATGTCCCGGGCTTTTGACAGCAAAGACCTGAAGGAAGGGCAAGCCGCGTTCATGGAAAAACGCAAGCCCAGGTTTGTGGGCGAGTGAGCCGATTCGGGCTCCAACTTCGAGCTTCGCTTCCGCATTGAATCGAGGACATCAAGACCGGGAAACAGGATTCAACCCTTTTCGAGATTCCTGCAGGGTACTCAAAATTTGCGATTCCCCGGTATTCGTATCGGCCTTCGCCGGATTCGACATATATATACCCCGGAGACCGGAACAGGCGCTTCCCAGAATCCCGGCGGCCCTCCTCCCAGGGATATGGAGGCCACATCGTAACCTGTATGTCTCCTGCGAAGTTGGGGATTGGCGAGTTGTTAAGCGTAACGAGAAAGCCGCTGTCCTCTGCTTCGTTTCGTTCAACCTTTGGTCACTGGCGGAAGGCCAATCTTCCTGACGTCCAAGGGGATTCCCTTGTGCTCGTCTCGCACCATCTTTAGCGATTCCTTTTTACACTTCAATTCGCACACGGTGCAGCCCATGCACTTCTCCCAGTCAACAACTGCAATCTCGTCTGACACGGTAATCGCCTTGAAAGGGCAAGCCTTCTCACAAAGACCGCAACCGACGCATTTTGATTTCTCGACCCGGGCCACGTAGCCGGAGGACAAAAGCATGGGCACATGGTATTGCATATTTGCTTCAACGCCGACGCAGCAACAGGTACAGCAGTTGCAGATCTGGTAAAACCGATGGCCCAGAACGTCCTTGAAGTAAGCTGAATGGACGTGGCCGCGCTCGTGTTCTGCTTGTAATAACTCCAATGCTTCAGCCTGGGAGAGAAGCCGCGTGGCGTGGGGATTATGTTCGAGTGAAAAATCAGTGTTTCCCACGATGAGACAGACCTGGGTCGGCTTGCAGGGATTCTTGCGTGTACTCCGGCAGGGACACTCGAAAGCAGCTACTTTTGGCGGACCTTCGAGTACGAGGTCGCGCGCTGCGGGATAGGGTATGATCTGCTCGAGATCGCAGTTGATATCATGATCCAGCGTAATAATCGATTGAGCTAATTCTGGCGTCAGGACTTTGGCGTGATACTTGTCTGCCCACTTCCTCTTCTGCTCAGCCCGCATGCGGGGAAGGCTGAACGTAAGCAAGAAAAGAACATATTGATTGCTCCAGCGCCCATAAATGTAAGCATGGATCGAGTCAAGGAATGATTGCCTTGGATCAATCTCTTTCATCGCAGCCCTGGTGGAGGGCAAGATCAATCGTCCGCGTTCACCGATTAACCATAGCGCCACAAGAGCAATCATCGGAACTCCAATAATGAGCATGATCCATGCCATAGAGAATTTTCTCCCATGAGGCGGTATTCTATTGAAGATATTCTTCGGAATCTTTCCCCTCTCCCCACCAGGACATCTCCTTCCCTGGATACGGAAGTCATGCCTGGCCGGTTCAATCTCGACCTCAGAGGTTCTTCAGCTTCTTTGTTGCAGCGTCGACCGCGGCTGCGGCCCTGCTATCGTCTTCCCACTCGGTGAACATCTCCTTTGTGATCGTCAAATCTCTTGCCGCGTCGCCGAGCATTTTGTACAGCCCCCCAATCTCGCACTCCTTGTGACGACCGCACTTGAAACAAGGCGGAATCTTCGACTGGAATCTGACCGTCTCAATCACGTTGACCTCGAACATACCCAACACCTTGTGGAGCTGTCCAACTGCAGAGTCGAGCATCATCGCACCTCCGACAACGAGCACAAAGGGCTTGCCCGCGATGGGTATGTCCACATGGCGATAACCGAAAAATCGCTCGATGAAGGCCCATACCATGGAGGTCATCGTGTCGAAGTAGACGGGCGTTCCGATGACCACGGCGTCAGCCTCCTTGATCTTCTGATAGTACGGCTGCGCATCATCGTCCAGTCTGCATACCTGCGGTTTGGCGCACAATTGAACGCACCCCTTGCATCCGGAGTAGTTCAAATCGGCAAGCTTGACAAATTCGACCTCGTGACCGCTCTTCTCAAGAATGGCCTTGACCATACGGTCGATGTTTCCCTCCCGCCCCACGCTGCCGGCACTGAATCCGATGATCTTCATTTTGGCTCCCTCCTGGCTCTGTGCAGTTTGTCCAATCAAGCGGCTCAGGACGATAGGATCAACGGCTTGATCCGCCAGACCATTATTTCCTAGAGGATCTATCGGGTGCGCACCCCTTCCCAATCATTCATGGGGATTTTGTTTGAGGGAGGAACAGTATACTTATGGACCTGATCATGGGTCAAAGAAACAAAAGGTTTAGAAGGTCTTATGAAGACAATCCGCTTTTCGGCGATGGCCTTTTCCGTAGATGGCATGTGTCTGGAGATTTGGAGGGGCAGATTGATTTGCAAGGTCTGTAGGGAAAAGGAACACGATCAGGACCAGATCGAGAGCGGCAGGTCACTTTGCCAGTGAATCATCTGGTTCGGAATGGTGAATACCGACAGGAAGAAAAGATAACGACCAAAGGGACCAGCTCAGTTCTCCTTCCAAAGCTGCTCCTCCAGCCATTCCCTGATTTCCTCGTTTAGCGGAAAAACCCCTTTCCCCGATGGAGCAGTCTCTAGAAAGCGATCGCTCAGTTTTTTTGGTATCTCAAGGGTCGCCAACTCTAACGCTTCATCCGTATTGATCTTCATGAAGTGGATTTTGGGAGGGTCGTGCCAGGTGCTTATGGTGAAATAGTAGGAAACATCGCTT
This sequence comes from uncultured Thermodesulfobacteriota bacterium, assembly GCA_964609935.1. GTDB lineage: Bacteria > Desulfobacterota > DSWW01 > DSWW01 > DSWW01 > CAYTRL01. The sequence goes on from CAZSUQ010000023.1 coordinate 15,944, forward strand.
TTCGACCTCACCATGTTTTTCCCGCGGGACCAGCTCGCACCCCACTCCAGGTAGCGAGTCACCGCATCTTCAGGGGTCATTTCCCAGTCGATATCATTAAATATGTCGGCATGTTTTTGAAGCGCTTCGAATTGCATTCCTGTTTCCTTCTTCATGTTTGGTCAGGCACAGCCCCCCCCGGGGACCTCTCTGACTTTGGCTTTCGGGTAAGATCGACTTGTAGGATGCTTTTGCGCAAAGCCCCTCGAGGCCTGTCAATGGAGTCGTCCATATATGAGTTAGATGCACCCAAGACGATGAAAGTCTGGGAAGTGCAGCACATATCAAAAGGTCCAGTTGAAACGTGAAACGAAATCAATTTCCACAGTTCTTTCCACACGGCTCACCTCGGGATTCACTGTTTTCACAGAATCGTTCTTCAAGGCAGGTTGAGAAGCTCGGAGCCGGCGGAGATTCGTCCCTGGTTTTTTTGAGATTAAGAGAAGACGTCACAGGGCCGATGTTCTTCTTAAGAACCTCAAAGGAGACGGCGGGAGGTCGAGCCTGTTTCCGGCAACCCATCGAAAAGAAGCCCTGAAATGAAAGCGTTCCCACTTCAGATGATTCGGCCGAGCTGTCTTCTGATCACGCTTGTGTCCGTCATAATTGTTTCCCAAGTCTCATGCGTCGTGAGTGACAAGGTCCTCCGGGCGCAGACACGGCAAGATAGGATTCAGAAGACCCTGGCAGGAGAAGCCGAAACGGCCGATGAACTCAAAAAATTGTTGTCGGCCGCTATCGAAGCAAGGGGAGGCCATGAAAAACTGAGGAGTTTGAAGGACAGTCACTCCGTCTCGAGTATCATCTACGGCGACGTTTACAAGACCAGGGTTCTCTACACGAAATGGACAATGGAGCCGGATTACTTCAGGCAGGACATGATACGAAACGGCAGGATTATCAGCTCGCAACAGTACGATGGAAAACGCTTGATAGAGAGTTCCGGCCAGCGTGTTCGTTTTGGCCTTGAAAAAAACCTGGAGACGCTCCAGGAAAACGTTGAGCTGAACAAGATCCTTTCGCTGCTGCCCATCGGCTCTGAACGATTCCCTGCAAGGCTGTGCGGGAAGACATTGCACGAGGGCAGGGGCATGCAAGCGGTAGAGGTCAGGGCACCATCCGGACTGGTATACCGCGTCTATTTTGATGACCGTACGTATTTGATCACCAAATTGGAGTATGTGGAACGCATCGGGTACGCGCAGGGCAGGGAAGTCCACCCCACGATCACCTACATCGATTCCTACAGGGCCGTGGATGGGGTATGGGTCGCGGACAGGCTTCGCATCACTTCCCACGGCCTGTTGAAAGCCGAGGTGAGACTGCTCGAGCACGAGTTCAATGTGGGCCTGAAACCGGAATTCTTCAACGTGGACAGGCTGAAACAGGATATAGCCGCAAGCCCTGTAAGGCGTAGAAAGATCACAACGGGCGCGGTTCTGCAGCACGAATGGAAAGAGAGCGCACTCTACAAAATCTCAGAGTTGCTTCAGAAGAACAGGGACTGTCGTTTCAGCGAGGTGACATCTTATGGTGACCCGCGGATCTACCGTGAACGGTTCTTTGAGACGGAACTCACTCTGGTGCTGGAACCCGCATACCTTCAAAGCGGGGATGCCCTTGCCTTCTATACAGAACTCATTCCCGCCCCGACCGGATTCTACGAGGACTGTATCGTTCTGAACGAACCGCCGAAAAACACCTCGGTCACGGCCAAGATCCTTCTTCATGAAATGACCCATGCCATTATTCGGCGAAAGCAGGAGGAGGCACCGTTGTTGACTTCGGATGACGAGTTTCTAACCTACTATCAGTCTGGTCTTTTCCACCTTGGAAGCCTGCTGAGGTCGTTTGAACGAATCGCATTTGACGTGAAACAGGCGGCAGAACCCGGAATGGCAAGCGAGGCAAAACGTATCTGGTGTGATGCGAGACGAAATTGGCAAAACAATCTCAACCGCAACAGAATGACACCCGGAGTCCTGAAACAGTTCAAAGAGTGGTGTGGCGTGGATTTTGATCTAAACAAGGTCAGGGCACACTACATCGACCGAGGGGTAGATAAGGAATGGATGCCTATGGCTGTTGATTGCCGAGTATCCTGTAATCCCTCGATTTACTTCTTCCCGCGCAGGATTCTCAGGAAGATTACGGCACCAACCGGTAACAACAGGAATGCCAGATGATTCACGATCGTAGAGGCCTGGGTCGCTTCGGAATCATAGACGGTTGAAGCCGTACTCGTGCATGGCCAGCTTTCATCGGCCTGGCCATCGCAGTTGTCATCGATCCCATTACCGCACGTTTCGGATTCTCCGGGGTTCACGTTCTCGTCCGAGTCGTCGCAGTCCACAGGTCCGCATTCTCCCCCTTCTACAGCGTAGCCGTCTCCATCGTTGTCGGTGCAGGTTGGGATCGGGTCACAATCAGGATCTTCATCGTCAATCAACCCGTCACAGTCCTCGTCAACCCCAAGGTCGTCACAGATTTCCGTTGCACCCGGGTTACTATTCTCGTCGGAATCATCGCAATCCAACTCGGGATGCGTGCATAGCGGAGTTGCGGGGTCACCATAGCCGTCTCCGTCGATATCATTGCAGGGAGGAAATTCACTCGTATTAATCAGCACCGAGGCTCTGCCATCATACGTCGCCATGGCCAGATCCAGTGCGCTGTCTCCGTCCAGGTCATCTATGGCTACAGACTGGGCCGGGGTGGTAGGCCCTGCTACGCCATAGCCAACAGCGGCCTGAAACGTGCCGTCCCCGTTGCCCAGAAGCACCGAGGCCTTGCCGCCATAAGCCCCCACAGCCAGGTCCAGGCCGCCGTCCCCATCCAGCTCAGCTATAGCGACCGCGACAGCAACGTGAACGGAAACATA
>CAZSUQ010000024.1:0-18249 GCA_964609935.1 uncultured Thermodesulfobacteriota bacterium
CCCCACCATATCCCTGCCCTTGCTCCGGGCAATAAGTGTCGACAGGATCCCTGTCAGAACGGCGCACAAGAGTGCGATCCCGAGTCTCAGAAAGAAAATCGCCAGTTCCCCCATCCCTTCCCTCCTTTTCCATGAAAACAACGTGCAAGGTTTCGAGAATGATCCATGGATTTTTCTATCGAACCCACGGCAAGGTGTCAATTATGCTGGCAATCGGTGGGGATGGACCCGGAGCCACTGCTCCAGCATCATGAGGGACCAGAGGAGATAGGAGCGGTCGGCCTTCTTCGATCTGTGCTCCTCCAGGAGTGTCTGGATCCCTTCGGGCCGGAAGAGTCCGGATGCGCAAGCGTCCTGGGAACAGAGGAGGTCTTTGACCCTGTCACCCATGTCGGCACACAGCCACGTTGAAATGGGCAGACTGAAACCCATCTTCCTCCTCTTTCGGATGGTCCCCGGAAGCCATCGTTCACCGTATCGCTTCAGAAGGTACTTGCGCGTGAGGCCTCTGAGCTTGTAGGGGTCCGGAAGCGTGGCAACAAATTCCATGAGCCGGTGGTCCAGGAAGGGGGATCGGCACTCGAGCGCATGTGCCATGGTCGCCGTGTCCACCTTGGGAAGGATGTTCCAGGACAGATAGGAAGTGACATCCACGGACAGGAGCCGATCCAGCCAGGAAAAGGGTTCCGGCAGCACAGAGAAAAGGGAGTGGAAGTATGACTGCGCCGGCCTGGGGAAGGGCAGCCGATCCAGGGCTTCCTCTGTGTAAAGGGCGCTCCTTTCCACTCCACCCAGCTGATCGAACTGAAGGAGGTGCCCGGAGTCCAGGGGAAGCTTCAGGAGGCGAAGGAACTTTTCCAGCCGGCCTTGAACCAGCGGCAGATCCCTGTCCGCGGATGCACCCCCTGTAAGCAGCATCCCGGGTGGATCGCCCGGGCTGCGGAACCGCCCGGAGAGGATCATGGCCAGCTTCGTGTAGAGATACCGGTCATATCCGGCAAAGTTCTCGTCTCCGGCATCACCGCTCAACACCACGGTGACCTCTTCCCGGGCCTTGCGGGACAGGAGGTAGAGGGGGAGGAAGCTCGGGTCCGCGGAGGGCTCCGGACATCGCTGATGAACGTCTTGAAGGAGGTTCACGTCCGAAGGCTTGAAAAAGCATACCCTGTGCTCTGTGCCCAGGTCCCGGGACATCCGGCGGGCATAGGGGACTTCATCGTGCTGGGCGGACATGTTCCCGATGGAGAAGGTTTTCAACGGTGCCGTCCGCTTGGAGGTCATGAGGGCCACCACCAGGCTCGAGTCGATCCCCCCGCTCAGGAACGCTCCCAGGGGGACATCGCTTGCCAGCCGGATACGAACCGCCTCTTCGAGATGCTCGCCGAACCGTTCAACGGTGTCCTCGATGCACAAGCTCTGCTTGGGCACGTAAGAAAGGTGCCAGTACCGTGCCTTTTTCATGCCCGAGGCAGGGCTCCACTCCACCCAGTGAGCCGGTTCGAGCTTTCTCACGGCCTTGTAGATGGTCCGGGGCCCCGGGATGTACATGAGGCTCAAGTAAAGATCCACGGCAACCGGATCGATCTCCGGGCTCACCCCGGGGTAAAGGAAAAGCGGCTCGGGCGTGGAGGCAAACAGAAAGGCGGACCCTTTCTGCGTGAAGTAGAGGGGCTTCTGCCCCAGCCGGTCCCTTGCAAGAAAGAGCTTCTTTTTCCTCCTGTCCCACAAGGCAAAGGCGAACATCCCCTGCAGGTCCTCGACACACTGGATCCCTTTCTCTTCATACAGGTGCAGGATCACCTCTGTATCGCTCCTGGTGCGGAACCGATGGCCTTTCTTTTTGAGGCCGGACCGCAGCTCTTGATAATTGTAGATCTCGTTGTTGGAGATCAGCTGGATCGTGCCGTCCTCGTTCGTCATGGGCTGCCGTCCCGTCTCCAGGTCGATCACGCTGAGCCTGCAGTGCCCGAGACCCACCGAGCCCTCCACAAAGGTCCCCTCCTCGTCCGGCCCGCGGAAGGCAAGCGTGTTCATCATCCTGTTCAGGTGATCAGGATCTGCAGGCTGCCCATGCTGGTTTACGATGCCGACGATTCCGCACATGACTTCAAGTCCCGACTCTTCTTGTTTCCCTCTCCGCCCCTCTTCCTGGGTCCCCTTTCACAGGACAATGCCTCCATATTGATCCATGCTCTTCATCCACTCCTCCAGGATGAATAGGCCCCATATCATTTTACCCATTTGTGCGGTTCCCTTCCGGAACACGTCAAAAACCTGTGGAAGTTGACGGACAGCAAGGATTTCGGACACCCTTGCTTCCGGAGAAAGGAGCATCCTTTCGATTCTTTCAAGATACCCGTTCCTTAACCAATCCGCCTCAGGAATGGCAAATCCCTGCTTGGAACGCGTAAGGACCTCTTTCGGAAGAATGCCGGAGAATGCGTTCTTCAAAACGACCTTGGTCCTGCCTTCACGTATGCGCATGGATGCCGGAAGGCGTGCGGCAAACTCCACGACACGATGATCAAGGAAGGGGACGCGGACCTCCAGGCCGAATGCCATGCTGGCCCGATCCACCTTGGTCAGGATGTCTTCCGGCAGGTATGCTTTCAGGTCCACATACTGTGTTCTTTCCAGGGGCGATGCATCGGCAGGGCAGTTCATGTAGTACCGATTCAGTACATCAAAAGGGGAATAATCTCCCAAAGAGGCAAGCAACTCGGGGCGAAGCAGCTTTTGCGCCCAGGTCCCCTTGATGTTGCCCAGGATGCCGATACAACCCTCCAAAGGGGAATCGAACCACTTGGATGCGAGTCGTGATGGGATTTTGAACGCACGTGAATTTCGGGATGCAAGCGTTGCGAGCGGGGCTCGCAGGACCCGGGGAATCCGCATGCCTTTCTGTTCTTGTGCCACCACTTCGTGCTGCCAGTACCCCGCAAACAATTCATCTCCCCCGTCACCGGAAAGACAGACCGTCACATGCTCCCTCGATAAGCCGCATAAGAAGAAGGTCGGCAGAATGGAGGTGTCCGCCAGGGGTTCGTCGTAATGAAAGAGGATTCGGGAGAGATCCTGGAAGGGATCTTTTTCAAAGACCTCTTCCACGTGCTGCGTATCGAGCCCTTTGGAGACCTTCCTGGCAAAGGGGAGTTCATTGTGCTGCTCCTCGGGAAACCCCACGGAAAAGGTCCGTATCTTCTGGGAGGAAGAGGTTACCATCCGGCTGACGATCGCGCTCGAATCCACACCGCCGCTCAGGAATGCCCCCAGGGGCACGTCGCTGACCTGGCGTATCCGTACGGCATCCGCCAAAAGTTCCCGGAGCTCGGCCTCGCCCTCTTCCTCTGAACCTCGATAATCCCCTGTGCCGAATCGTACGTCCCAATATCTGTTGATCTTCATCCTGGGTGAAACCGTTCCTCCTCGCGCATGCAACGGGCACACAAGAAAATGTCCCGGTGGCAGCCGCCGGATGTCCTTGAAAAAGCTTCGTGGAGAAGGCGTGTAGCCCAGGGTCAGGTAGTCGAGAAGGGCGTGCGGATCGAGGCGCTTCGGGACATCGCTGCATTGGAAAAGGGCCTTGAGCTCCGAGGCGAACGAAAAAGCGCGCCGGGTAAGACAGTAATAGAGCGGCTTGATCCCCAACCGATCGCGTGCGAGAAAGATCTCGCGCTTCCTTGTGTCCAGGATGGCAAAAGCGAACATGCCGTTGAAGTGGGCGAGACAACCATGCCCCCACTCCTCGTATGCATGGAGAACAACCTCTGTGTCGCTCCTGGAGCGAAATCGATGTCCCCTGTCCGTCAATTGCTTCCGCAGGAGAGCGAAATTGTAGATCTCACCGTTGTAGACGATCCAAACGGACTCATCCTCATTGGGCATGGGTTGCCTGGCTCGCTGTGACAGATCGATCACACGAAGCCGGGTATGCCCCAACCCACCCTGTCCGCGCCCCGGTTCCTCGTCTTCCAGGGAACCGGAAAATGTGGTCGACCATGGCGGATGACGCCCCGGCTGAAACATGACGGTGCCGTGATCGTCCGGGCCCCGATGTTTCAGGGACCGGGTCATGCGGACCAGGAGTCGCCTTTCCAGAGGCCGATCGTCCAGGTTCCATCGGCCTACAATACCGCACATGGCAACCCCTGCCTTTCCATCACGGATTCCCTTGGGTGATCCATTCTCTCTCCACGGCAAGCCCGATGCAGGTTTCGCATCCGCGACACGGGTCGAGCGCTGAGGAATCAGCGGAGTCCTGAAAGGAACGAATCCTCATCCGGGGTGTCGCTCTTTCTTTTCCACGCCACGAATGATCAGGTCTTCATACAGGGACAGTTGAGAGGCCACGCCAAAGTCCAAAGCCCTTTCCCGCCCTTTTTCCCTGAGCATTCGGCTTTTCTTCACATCCTGGAGGACTTCCAGGATCGCATCTTTCAGTCCTGCCCGATCCCCACACCGCACCAGCGTACCCAATGCTCCTTCCTGAAGAATCTCTCCGGGCCCGCCCCCGCAGTCCGTGCTGACAACCGGTACGCCACAGGCCATTGCCTCGATTAGGGTATTGGGGAGCCCCTCCCAGTTCGAGGAGAGAACAAACAGGTCGGCCCGGGCGAGATACTTGAACGGGTTGGGCACCCAACCCATGAACCGAATTCTGCTCTGCTCTCCCCTTCTTTTGACTAGCCGCTCCAATCCTTTTCTTTCAGGGCCTTCCCCAAAGATCGCCAGCCGAACGGGTGTCTCCCTGCTTCGGTTCAGTTCGCTAACCGCTTCGACGAGCAGAGAGAAGTTCTTTTGATGGCAAAGCCTTCCGATCCCCACAAGGATCGGAAGATCCTTCTCCCGGAACCATGGATGAGACACCTCTTCCCGGGACAAGGCCCCCATTTTCTCGATATCATGAGGGTTGTGAATCACGTGTACTTTTTCTTCCCCGAACTTCCTTTGAAAAAGGCTCCCGATGGTCTGAGAGACGGCGATAATCGCATCCGCTCTCTGGAGGGGGCTGTTTTTGTATTCGACCCTTGCCTGGTAATCATCCAGCGTATTGTGTACGCAGACCGTTGTGTAGATACCCCGCCCGGGCCCGACGCTCAGGGCAAGGGCGTTCGCCAGAAGGAGATTCGCCACAATGGCATCCGGCTTCTCTTTTTCAATGGCATCCTCGAAGGGGGAACGGAGCACCCTCGTGTGGTACCGAATGTACATCCAGACCGCAGCATCCTCAAAGGAGTGCGTCAACATTCTCCTTCGCCTCGGGGCCCAGAGCGTATCTTTTATCCATCTCTTTGTTCGCCCGTTCCCTTGCCCGGATCCCTCCTCCTTCCCTGATCTCTTCTTGTAGAGTTCCACGACCTTCACATCCGGCGGGACCTGTGTGAGATACGCGCCTCCCGTGTGCAACAAAACCAGCACGGGTTCGAACGTCGTTCGATTGAGGTGATGGATCAGGGTCGTGACGACCCTTTCGGCGCCTCCGCCCTCCAATCCATAAATCGGAAAAAATATTTTGATCCTCTTCCTTCCTCTCCGTTCCACAGGACACATGCCCCCAATGTTCTGAATGCGGTCCTCAAAAGGCGATGTTTCTTCCGGTTCAGACGGATCCGGTCTGTTTGAAACCATCGTTTTTTGGAGGTATTATATTCCTTATATTGAAAAAGTGTAACCTTTCACAAGGTTATCGCTGAAGACCCGCAGCCTTGGGAGAGCAGTCGTTCAATCCGGATCCTACTGCTTCTTCCTTGAGCACAGCACGTCCGGGATCTTTCACCCATCTCAGCCAACATGCGAAGGATCATCCAGAGCAAAGCAATGAGAATACAAAAGCTGAAACCCCATCCGAAGAAAACGAAGATCTATATACAGAACTTGCTCCTCCTCTTCGTCTCTCTCGCCGCTGTGGTTCTTTTGACAAACTTCGTTTATACCACCTTTTTTGCAGACGAGTCCGAATCCGCTCTCCCCACGAATGCTTATGCCAGGAGAGGAACCTTGCCCGATCTTCGCAACGAACATATCCCCAATGCGAGGTCCTTAGCCGACGGCGTCGAGATATCGATCAATTCCTACGGGTTCCGTGATCATGAATTTCCCATAGACAAACCCGAAGGTGTGTGCCGGATTGTCGCGCTTGGAGATTCGCTCACGTTCGGACAGGGTGTTCCGGTCGAAGGGACCTATTCCAAGAAGCTGGAAGCGCTCCTGAACAGAGAAAGGGGAAGCGGCAGGCGGTTCGAGGTTCTCAACGCAGGCGTTCAAGGCTACAATACCGTCCAGGAAGCGATCGTCCTCCGCCACCGCGTTCTCCCTCTTCGGCCCGACTTTCTCATCCTCGGCTTTACAGAGACCAACGACCCGGAAATCAAAGCACCCGCACCGTTTTCCCTGGATAAAGCACTGGGAAAGGCATCGGTTCTGTTAAAGCTTCCCATTCTCGATCACCTGGGACAACGGGTGGAAAGAAAACGCACGGCAGAGGAGTGGAACCGGTTTACCCACGAAATCTATGAGCCTGAGGGAGATCATTGGAAGGCGTGCAGGAGTGCTCTTGAGGAAATCCGGGATCTTTGTCGGCAAAATCAAATCGGACTCGTGGTGGCGCTTTTCCCCTGCCTTTTTCACGAGGATATCTACCACGCGGAGCGGGAGCAACTAAAACAAACCCTGAAACATTTGAATATGTCTTACATCGAGATGTATCCGCATCTCCTTCCGGATATCCTGGCACTTCCCCCGTCGACACTGCGCATCTCCGAAACGGATCATCATCCCAGTCGCTTTGTGCACCAAAGGTTTGCAGAGCTGATCCTTCAATGGTTACAAGAACGGCCCCCTTGCGGATCGGATCCTCAAGAGGGGAGGCACGTACGGAAAAAACAGGTAACCATGAAATAGAGGGACCGCCCTCCTAACCGAGATTCGCACATTCACTCCGGATGCAGAGAAATGTTCTACAGAATTCGACAGATTCGGAGCTACCATGAGCTCATCCTGAACTTCGTGCTTCGGGATGTAAAGGAGAAGTATCGGGGAACGGCTCTCGGGTACCTGTGGACCCTCTTGACGCCTTTGTTCATCATGAGTGTTTTTGTCCTCGTATTCACTTACGTCGTCCCGATCCGAATCCCGCGCTATCCCCTGTATCTTTTGACGGGATTCCTGGTATGGAACAATTTTTACGCATCCCTCTCCGACTGCACATGGTCGATTCGCAGAGGGGGGGACTTGTTGAAGAAAGTCTCCTTCCCTCCGGAAGTGTTTCCCCTTTCGGCCGCGATGACCAATCTGATTACACTTTGCCTGAGCCTTTTCGTTTTGGTTCCCTTTCTTGCGATCTACGAGATTCAACCGACCTATCGCCTTGGGTATCTTCCGGGGATCATTCTGTGGCAGGTCCTCTTCTGCATGGGTTTGGGAATGATCCTCGCCCTATTTCACGTCTATTTTTACGACACGGCGCCTCTGTTGGAGATTGTTTTGAACCTGTGGTTTTACGCCACACCGATTTTCTATTCAACGGACATCCTGCCCGAAAAAATCAAGATGTTCTATTATCTCAATCCGATGGCCATCCTGATCGGATTGTATCGATGGGCGATCCTGTCCCTGCCGCCTCCGCCTCTGTTCCAGCAGATCGTCTGGGCAGTCGCTACCGTGGGACTTCTTTTGCTCGGCTTTCTGCTTTATGAAAAACGTGGGAGTCAACTGGTCAAGAGTCTCTAGAAGGTCTGTTCCGCCAAGGCCTGTGAAGCGTGTGCACCAATTGAACATGGAAGAGCATGCATCGTCTCATTGAAGTTGAGAACCTGGGAATCTGTTTTCAGATGGAGCGGCGCGAGCTTGCGTTTGTTCGGGACGTTCTGCTGAACCCCTTTCGTCGCCGCCCGGAAAGCCGAAAACTGTGGGCGCTTCGAAACGTATCCTTTTCTCTTGAAAAGGGCCAGGTGCTGGGTGTCATCGGGCCGAACGGTGCGGGAAAGACCACCTTGCTGATGGTCCTGTCACGGATTTACGCACCCGATGAAGGCAGGATTCACGTCACCGGCCGTATGGCCTCGATGCTGGAAGTCGGGGTGGGTTTTCGGTCGGAACTGACCGGCCGGGAGAATGTGTTCCTTTACGGCGCCATCATGGGGATCCCGAGGCGAAACATTCAACGTTCCTTTGACGAAATCATTGCCTTTTCCGGCCTGGAGGACTTCATCGACGCTCCGCTTCGCACCTACTCCACCGGCATGAGGATGCGCCTGGGGTTTTCCGTTGCCATGAACGTGGAGCCGGACATTTTCCTTGTGGACGAGGCCTTGAGCGTGGGCGACACCGCCTTCCAGAAAAAGGCCATGGAGCGGATCGAATCCTACCGGCGAAGAGGCGGAACACTCGTTTATGTGTCCCATGACATGACCAGCGTTGGAAATCTCTGTGATGTCTCTCTCCTGTTGGACCATGGAGAGATGGTCCGGTTCGGTCCGACACTCGACGTCATCGCCACCTATTGGGAACGGATGTGGGGAAAGCAGGTGGAGGAGAAATCCGAGACCCTGGACGGCCCGGGACCGGATCTTTTACAGGGAGCAAGACGCTGGGGCTCCGGCGACGTTGTCCTTTCCCGGTTTTCCATGCTCGACGACCAGGGGAGTCCCGTACAGACCGTCGAGCAGGGAAAACCGCTTCACGTGTTGCTGGAATTCCAGGCGGAAAGCGACCCTGGGGAACTGCTGCTGCAAGTATCCTTCTTCGAGGACAAAAGGACCGTATCGATCCTTTCTTCGGACCCTTCGTCCTATCCGGCCGGCCTTGCGAATCACGGGGGCAAGGCTCATCTCCGTATCGACACGACCACCCTTCCGCCCGGCCGTTACCATGTGGATGCGGAAATCCGGAACAGGTCTTTTACAAAGATGTATGATCATCTGGACAAGTTCACCACGCTGGAGGTTGTGAAGTCGGATGGGTTGCTCGCTTCCCCCGAAGGGCTTCAGCTACCTTGCCAGTGGACGTTTTCTCCGGCGGAGAGGATGCCGTGACGCCGCCCAGGTCTCGCCAAGGAAGTCGGATCAAGGTCCTCTTCCCCATTTACGGGCTCAAGGGAGGAGGTGCCGAACGGATCATGATCACGCTGGTCAACCATCTGGACCACGACCGATTCGAGTCTGTGCTCGTCCTGATCATCTCAGAGGGGGAATACCTGAAAGAGGTTCGTCCGGACGTGAGGGTGATACGCCTTTTCGAGGGGCTGGAGAACGGGCATGGATCCCATGAGCCCGTGAAAAGGAAGGCCCCCGGGGCCGCGGTTCGGCTTATTCGAAAAGGCCAAAAAGGGCTTGCCTGGGGAATGCAAAGGGTGAAGGAACTGCAAAGCATCCCGGCCGTTTGTGCGAAACCATGGGCCCTCCGATCCGTCGAAGAAAAGGACACACTGACGAATGTTCGAAAGGCAGGCACCTACCTCCAGCCGTATTTCGAGAGGGTCCTGGAGCAGGAGCAGCCGGCGGCCATGGTGGCGCACCTGCTGCTGGCCAACACCCTGGCCCTGCGGACGGGGCCGGACCGCGGCATCTTCACGGCCGTGTGCATGCACAACACCCTGATGGACTACCAGACGCGCGAAGAGTACAACAAGAGCCCGCTGCAGAGGGCCGATGCCATTGTGACCGTCTCCCAGGCCATCGGCCGGATCTTTCAGAAGAAGTTCGGCCGGGACAAGGTTCGCGTTTTGTACAACCCCCATGACATCCGTCGCATTCAGGCGCTGGCCAGGGAGCCGGTTCTGCACCCCTGGTTCGTCCAGAAAGAGCTGCCCCTGATCGTGGCCATGGGCCGGCTTTCACGCCAGAAGAACTTCCTGCTGCTCGTGGAAGCGGTCTGTGCCTTGAACCGCAGCGGCAGGCTTCCGGTCCGGCTGGCCCTGTTCGGGGAGGGGCCGGAACGAGACCGTCTGATGCGCTCGATCCGCAAGAACGGCCAGCAGGAGCGGATTCGGCTGATGGGGTGGACGGCCAACCCCTTTCGGTACCTGGCGGGCGCGGACCTGTTTGTGTTGAGTTCGAACTGGGAGGGGCTGCCCAACACGCTGATCGAGGCCATGGCCTGCGGCGTGCCGGTGATCAGCACGGATTGTGAGAGCGGGCCGGCGGAGATCCTCGAGGGGGGTGCCTGCGGGAGGCTCGTGCCGCCTGGAGATGCGGGCGCCCTGGCAGAGGCCATCGTGGAGGTCCTGACCGACGAGGCCACGAGAAAGGCGCTTGCCGAACGCGGGGAAAAAAGGGCATGGGCCTTCGACGTCTCCGAACAGGTGCCTGCCTACGAAAACCTCATCCTCCATGGCACACGGAAGGCTGCTCAGCAGGCCTGACCAAGGGAGCTTATTGCTCGATGCCCGGATCAAGGTGGAACCACGGCACAACACCTCTTTCATTGACGGGACCTACATTCCATGGATAGAGAATATGTCAGCTGTCCGTACATAGAGGGAGGCCTGGTATTCGCCCTTGGAGATTTGCTCCTTTGCTGTATAACGAACCATGGCAAGGGATGTCCCAAGGCCTGTGACTTCACAGGGGGGAGCCTTCCTGTGGAAAAGATCGTTTCGTTTCGGGAACAAGTGAGAAAGCAGAACCAACAGGAATCGCGATATCCGCTCTGCGAAGGTTGCGGCTATCTTGTCAGGAAGGAATGGGAAGAAGCGTCCCACCTGTTCAACACGATCACCATCGCGCACTTCACCCGATGCAACCTTCGATGCAAGTACTGCTATGCAACGCGGGAAGGATACCATCAGCAGCCGTACCCATCCTATGATCTCTACCCCGTGCTGGAATCCATGCTCAAGGAAGACCACGTGTCACCCGACGCGTATGTATTTTGGGGCGGCGGAGAACCAACGATCTGCAAGAATTTCGAAAAAACATTCGACCTCCTCCTCGATCACGGCGCACTTCAGGAAATCGCCTCGGACGGCATCGTCCTGTCCAAAAAACTCAAGGCCGCGCTCCAGAACGGTCGTGCAAGGCTGATCTGCGGTGTGGATGCCGGGACGGCGGAAACCTACAAGCAGGTCAAAGGCCGAGATTTCTTTGACCGGGTCTGGCAAAACCTCGCCGAATACAGCAAGGGTGCAGAGGGATCCGTTGCCGCCAAGTTTATCTGTATGAAGGAGAACTGCCACGATGTGATCCCGTTTCTCGACAGGGTACAGGAAGCAGGCGTTCGGAACGTTCACTACGACGTCAACTTCTATGAACTGGAACAGCCGGACGAGGTCGTGGATGCGATCGGAACGATGATCTACGAGTGCTCGATCAAGAGAGGGCTCCACATCTTTGAAGGGGGAAGCGTGGTTTCCTTTGGGGATGAACTCCGGGAGCGCATCAACCACCGGTTGAACGAGATGGTGAACTGGGAAGGGTTTCTTGAAAAGCAGAGGGAAACCGAGCGCCTTCAGCTCGCCTCGGAACGACTTCAACAGTCTTTGAACGAACTTCAGGTCCAGTTGAAAATTCGCGAAGAGGCCCTGGAGAACCTCGAGAATTCCAGGACGGTACGTTTCACCAGGGAGTTGAACAAACATCCGCTGTTCCGAAAGGCGGCGCTGATCGGATACGCCCTTCTCGTTAAGGCGTATCCTCCCATGAAGCGGGATCGTGACGGTTGACGCGGCCCGCAATCCGTAAAATGCTCTCGCCACGAACGTTCATGCAACAGGCGGGCGAGGAACAGGGCGCAGATGTACCAGAGAATCTTGACGCTGAAAGACTACCACGAGCTGATCCAGAGTTTCGTCCTACGGGATGTGAAGGAAAAGTATCAGGGGACCCTTCTGGGGTATTTCTGGGCACTCCTGATGCCCCTGCCGACCATGGGCGTCTTCATTCTGGTTTTTACCTATTTGCTCCCGGTTCCGATCCCGCACTATCCCCTCTACCTGTTGACCGGTATCCTCGTTTGGAACAACTTCTTCGTTTCTCTTACGGACTCCACCTGGTCGATTCGAAAAGGGGGAGAGCTGCTGAGAAAAGCCTACCTGCCTCCCGAGGCCTTTCCCATCTCTTCGATGATGGCCAATCTGGTCACCCTGTGCCTGAGCTTCGTCGTGCTGATACCCTTTCTGGTCGGTTACCAGATTCCTCTGACGACCCGACTTCTGGCCCTGCCTGGGATCGTTTTGTGGCAAGCGCTCTTTTGCTGCGGTCTGGGGATGATCCTTGCGCTTGCGCACATCTATTTCCGGGACACCGGGCCTTTGGTGGAGGCTGTCTTGGGCATGTGGTTCTACGCCACCCCGATCTTTTATTCAACGGATGTCCTCTCCCAGAAGGTCAGGATGATCTATTACCTGAATCCGGCGGCCGTGCTGGTCGACCTCTTCCGCTGGTCGATTCTGGCAAAGCCTCTTCCTCCACTGTTCCATGTATGTACATGTGCCATCCTGACGGCGGCCCTTCTCTTTTTTGGTGTTTGGCTTTACAAACGTCACGGAACCCATTTAACGAGACTTCTTTGATAACGGCTTTTCGAAAGAGCGTGGATCTCTTTCTGCGTGATCGACGCCCCGAGGGTTTAGGAGCATGCCCAAAGAGTACTTTAGCTGTGCATACATAGAGGGAGGCCTGGTCTTTGCGCTCGGGCATCTGCTCCTGTGCTGCATCACACATCACGGGCGGGGATGTCCGAAGGTGTGTGACTACACCGGAGGGAAGCTTCCCATTGAAAGGATTCTCTCCTTTCGGGAGGAGGTGCGAACACAGAATCAACAGGAAGGACGTTATCCTCTTTGTGAAGGCTGCGGCTACCTGAAAAGACAGGAATGGGAAAAAGGGAAATACCCGTTCCACACGATCCAGATCGCGCATTACACAAAATGCAACCTTCAATGCAGCTATTGTTATGTCACGAGAGAGGGTTGGGACGGCCAGCCTTATGAGCCCTACGACCTCTATCCCATGATCGAATCCATGATCCGGGAAAAGCAGATCGATCCCGACTCCCTGGTCTTCTGGGGAGGAGGAGAACCCACGATGTACAGGGATTTCGAAAAAACGTTTGATCTCCTTCTCGGAGACGTGGCCGTCCAGGATGTGGCCTCCAACGGGGTCATCCTGTCCCCGAAGCTCCAGGAGGCCCTTCAAAAAGGCCGTGCAAGGCTTACCTGCAGTGTAGATGCCGGCACGGCAGAGACGTTCGAGCGCATCAAGGGCCGTGACTTCTTCCACCGGGTCTGGAATAACCTCGAAGCCTATACGGGTGGAGCGGAAAGCATGGTGTCGGCGAAATACATCGTGATGCCTGAGAACTGTCACGAGGTGCTTCCCTTCCTCGATCGAGTCCAGAGCGCGGGCATTCGAAATGTTCAATACGATGTCAATTATTATGAAACCGATCAGACCGATGAGGTCCTTGATGCCATCGCCCTGCTGATTGAGGAATGCCTGTTGAAGAGAGACCTTCGTGTCTATGAGGGAGGGAACGTGCTTTCGCTCGGGGATGCATTTCGTGAGCGAATTGGCGGTCGATTGGATGAAAGGATTACCTGGGAGCATCATCTCGGCAAACATCGAGACGTCCAACAGCTTCAGCAATCCGTGGAGCAGATGAAAGTATCTCTGGAACAACACGAACGATCCCTGGAGGCCCTCCGCGTGCAGTTGAGAATTCGAGAAGAGGCACTGGAGAATCTTCAGCAATCCAGAACGGTTCGTCTCACGCGAGAACTGAACAAACATCCGATCTTACGAAAGGCTGCATTGATCGGTTATTCATGGCTCACAAAGGCCTATCCGCCGCTCAAACGAAAAGACGATCCTTCTTGACTGTTTTAGGCCCATGCGGCCCGGGCAGGATGATTTGTCCAAGTTCAACAGGCTGGAGATGTTAACGTCGTTCGGAGGTGTCCGCGCGCCCTGAAGGGCTTCACCTTCCGGGTCCGAGGACACTGTCCCCGTCTGAGAAAACGTGATGAACGATTGCTTGAACGCATCAACCCAACCGTACAAGGTCCTTTTCCCCATCTACGGGCTCAAGGGAGGTGGGGCCGAGCGGATCGTGATTACGCTGGTCAACCAGGTGGATCGAAGCCTGTTCGAACCCGTGCTCGTCCTGCTGGATACGGACGGAGAATACCTGAAAGAGGTTCGCTCGGATGTGAAGGTCATCCGACTTTTCGAGGAGAGGAAGAACGCTCAAGGATCCGCCCCCCCCTCAGGCAACAAGGCCCACCCGAAGCATGAGGTCGACCGGAGGGAGCAGGTGCGGGGATTCCTGCGTGAAAGGCTCCCTCCTCACTGGGTGGACACCTACAGAAACATGAAGGCCCACCCCACGGCAAAGAAGCTTTGGACCGCCACCCGGCTTACAGGAAAGGGCGTTCGGGGCCTAGCCCGAGGCATGCGAAGGGCGCCGAGCCTTCGAAGCGTGCCGAAGGTCTGGGCGAAGCAAATGATCGTCCGGCACTGGGAGACCTTCGGTGTTTGGAGGGACACCCAGAAATGCTCCAGGATGCTCCAGCCGTATTTCGAGAGGGTCCTGGAGCAGGAGCAGCCGGCGGCCATGGTGGCGCACCTGCTGCTGGCCAACACCCTGGCCCTGCGGACGGGGCCGGACCGCGGCATCTTCACGGCCGTGTGCATGCACAACACCCTGATGGACTACCAGACGCGCGAAGAGTACAACAAGAGCCCGCTGCAGAGGGCCGATGCCATTGTGACCGTCTCCCAGGCCATCGGCCGGATCTTTCAGAAGAAGTTCGGCCGGGACAAGGTTCGCGTTTTGTACAACCCCCATGACATCCGTCGCATTCAGGCGCTGGCCAGGGAGCCGGTTCTGCACCCCTGGTTCGTCCAGAAAGAGCTGCCCCTGATCGTGGCCATGGGCCGGCTTTCACGCCAGAAGAACTTCCTGCTGCTCGTGGAAGCGGTCTGTGCCTTGAACCGCAGCGGCAGGCTTCCGGTCCGGCTGGCCCTGTTCGGGGAGGGGCCGGAACGAGACCGTCTGATGCGCTCGATCCGCAAGAACGGCCAGCAGGAGCGGATTCGGCTGATGGGGTGGACGGCCAACCCCTTTCGGTACCTGGCGGGCGCGGACCTGTTTGTGTTGAGTTCGAACTGGGAGGGGCTGCCCAACACGCTGATCGAGGCCATGGCCTGCGGCGTGCCGGTGATCAGCACGGATTGTGAGAGCGGGCCGGCGGAGATCCTCGAGGGGGGTGCCTGCGGGAGGCTCGTGCCGCCTGGAGATGCGGGCGCCCTGGCAGAGGCCATCGTGGAGGTCCTGACCGACGAGGCCACGAGAAAGGCGCTTGCCGAACGCGGGGAAAAAAGGGCATGGGCCTTCGACGTCTCCGAACAGGTGCCTGCCTACGAAAACCTCATCCTCCATGGCACAAGAAAAGCGGATCGAGGCTGAACCAAACCACAACGGGAATCAAGGCGCCCTTTTATCCGACGGGAAAGAGATGACCCTCGTATCACAGTCTCCAGCCGATCCGGATCGGCCGTTCACGGCAACGCCTGAACCGCCTCGTGTTCTTGCATTGTGCTCCAGAAAGGAAGAGGATTTTCAATGCCTCCGGACCTATCTCCTCGAACACTTCCAAAAAGACCGGGTCACCTGCCTCCTGCCGGATTCGTTTGCCCGCGACCGATCGGTGGACCATGGAGCCGGGCACATCCTCACCTATTCCGAAAGAGGTCGAGAATCCCTGTTCGATAAAGTGGATACCGTCCTTCACCTTCGGCGCGGCTCCTATCAATCTTGTGTGCTTCCCCTGGATCGAAAGGACATTCCTCGCTATGATCGTCTCTTTTTGCTCCTCTTCCTCATGAGGTTCGACACACTCCTGATTCTTGATCCGACCGGCTGCGCCCAGACCTCGAGCAAGGCAGAACTTTTCAGGATGTTCAGGCAAAGCCGTGCCCGTGAGTTGAGCGCCCGCTGGATGCCCCGCATTCGTTCTGTTTCCAATCATCTTGTCCAGAGCATGGAGAATCTCTGGTACGCCTTCAAGGAAATGACCGAGACCATGGAAGGATGGATCGGGGAACGCTTCGACGTGCCTGCCTGGTTTTTCCTCACCGGACTCGCCCATGTCCGCCGAAGGCTGCGCCTGAAAAGGGTTGACTCTCTCCCCGAGAAGCAGGACGCGGCAGGTGGAAACGACGTTCGCCGGGAAGGCCGCGGGGTTGCCCACTTTGTTACGTCCTTTGGGCTGGGAGGAGCACAGCGACAGCTGCAGACCTTTCTGGCAACGACTTCCCCGGTTTGGCCCTGTGCAGACCTGTTCGTTTATGACCCCTTTGACAGCCCCTTCGACGCCAGGTTCACGGAAATGGGAATGCACTGCACGCGAATCAGGGTCCTTCCGGAAGGGAGCGGACAGGACAGGCTCCTGCGATTCCTCTGGAAACATTTTCCGATCACCCTGTCGGTTCTTCGTCTGCGATCGATTCTGAAAAGCAAGGGGAAGGTTGCGATCCTTCACAGCTGGGAATTCAGGGCGAACACCATCGGCGCTGTGGCAGCGGCCCTGGCGGGCACCCCTGTCATTCTCTCCTCGGTTCGAAACATGAGCTACTGGAAGAAGGCCTGGGATCATCAATGGTGGCACCGTTGGGCCGACCGCCTGACGGCAGGGCTGAACGACCGCATTGTGGTGAATGCAACAGCCGTGAAGACCGATTACCAGAAATGGGCGCATATCCCCGGGGAACGCATCGTCACAATATTCAACGGGTTGGATCCAACGACCGTCCCCCGGAAGGATGAAACATCCCACCGGGAAAGAAAGAAGGAGCTGGGATGGGATTCACGGACACTGGTCATCGGCTGGGTCGGTCGTCTCACCCCCCAGAAGGACCCGGAGATGTTTCTTCGGTTTGCAAGAAGCTTCCTGGATGAGCACGGAGAAGCGGGCTTTCTGATCCTGGGCGATGGGATGCTGCTGCCGGACCTGAAGCAGCGCTGTCATCAGCTGAAGCTTGATCACAACGTTCGTTTTCTCGGTGCCCGCTTGGATGTGTACCGGTGGATGCTTGCCATGGATGTATTCGTGATGACCAGCATTATTGAGGGGATGCCCAACGTGTTGATCGAGGCACAGCTCATGGGCATCCCTTGCGTCGCCACGGATGCAGGCGGGGCGTCGGAGGTCGTTGAGAACGGCCGAACCGGGTTCGTTGTGCCCGTGGGTGATCTGCAGGGATTGCAGGACCGGTGCAGCCGACTGCTTGCGGATGCCTCCTTGAGAAACCGGTTCACGGCTGCGGGCCGCGAACGTGCGGAAAAGAGCTTCCATGCCGAAGCGATGGCACGCCAAACGATTCAGCTCTATGACCGACTGTTGGAGGAACGGGAAAGAAATTGGCTTTTTTCAGGATGAGATCCCTTTCCGCAAGGAAGTTCTTCTCTGCCCGGAGCCGGCGGCGCCTGCTCTTTCGGGTGCTGGCCCTGTTGCTGGGCCTGGTTCTCACGGGGATCCTCCTGGAAGCCGGGCTGCGAATCGGAGGACGTTTCGTTCGCAGGCAGCCCTTCGAGATGGGACAGGCCCTGTCCCGGGAAGCGGATTTCCTGATCGTATGTGTCGGAGACAGCCACACAGAGGGAATCGGCGCACCCCGCGGTCAAGATTACCCGAGCCAATTGTCAGCGCTTCTCAATGCTTCCGACCCGGAAAGGGCTTACGGGATCGTGAACCTTGGACGTTCCGGCTCCAACAGCAGTGAAGCCGTGAACAGGGTGCTGGCTTACCTGGCCGGAGGAAAACCCAAGCCGGAGCTGGTGATCTTTTGCGGAGGCGCCAACAACGATCACAACCTGGTTGAGGCCCGTTTTCTCCCCGAGGATGTTGCAGACATGAGTTTTCCTTTGAGACTCGGTCATCTCCTTGCAGAAAGCCGCGCCTATCGTCTGAGCCAGAGTACAATGAAACGGATTCGGTGGCTCTTGATCGAAAAAGAGCATGAGGAAAACCTCCGGTACGATGACCTGTTAAACGTAAAAAAGGGGAGCGAATTAAAGCTGCTCAGGGATTGGATCTATCGGGACATTGAAATGCTTTACCAGGAACTGGGATCCCGCGACATCCAACTCGTTCTCTTGAACTATTTCCATTGGACGGCTCAGGTGGATTCTACGTTTTCAAAAGCAGCCGAGGATTTCGGCATTCCGTTCGTGGACGTTCGAAACTTTGGGGATCCGTTGTATAAATACCCACTCAACCGGAAGGCCCTGGTTGCTCCAAATTTCCATCCG
>CAZSUQ010000025.1:0-18138 GCA_964609935.1 uncultured Thermodesulfobacteriota bacterium
TCGGCCCCGCCTGCTCCATTGGCGCCGAACAGATCGTATTCTTTTCTCTTTTGATCATCGGAAAGCACATGGTACGCCTCGGAGATCCCCTTGAACCTCTCCTCTGCCTTCCTTTCCCCCCGGTTCTTGTCCGGGTGGTGCTTTTTTGCCAGGCGCTTGTATGCCTTCTTGATCTCCTCCTGCGAGGCATTCCTCGGTACCCCGAGGGTCGTATAAAAATTCTTGGCTGCCATGTTTGCCGCCACTCCTCTCTGCAGTGCAAATGTAGTGAAAAGGTAAGCACAATCATGCCAAAGTCAAGTGCTGACAGGGCTATGGCCGAGCCCGGATATTGCGCGAGTTCGCTGATGCGGCTTGAACGCGAGACCTGTCGTTGGCAGCGTTGCAGGGGCGGATTCAGTATACGGATCAAACCTTGCGGGTCAGCTGCTTTGTGATGAAGTAACCCATGTCCTGCAGGTACCGGAGGCTGAAGATCTTTCTCAAGGAAGCCATCAGAAGGGCAGCGAGATAGTGGAAGAGAAAGACGGGATCCAGGAAGGGAGAGGGCATCCCCATCTTGAAGCTGATGGTCTGCATCATGTCGCCTGCCGTGGTGAAGCACTTCTCTATGTGGGTGACCTTCTTGGCGTTCACCACCGAGGCCTTAGCACAGCTGCCGATGAGGAACACCTCGTTTCCCTTGGCATCGATCTCCTGATCGCATCGGCCCACCACAAAGACCACGGGCTTTGCACGGGCAAACGCCTCCGGCCCGGCATACTTTTCGAAGAAGGCAAGGAACATCTTGAGGCCCATGATGCAACCCGTGAGGCACCGGGGGCCCTTCTGTTGTCTGCCGTAAGGGCCCCAGAAGAAGCGGATGGGAGCCTTGAGCCTTTCCAGTTCCTTGTGGATGTCCTGCCAGCGGACATAGGCATCGTCGTAGGGCTGGATCCTTTTCCCCTGTTCATCGAGGTCCTCGATGGAGGTGAGATCGCCTTGCAGATCCACCTCCTCCAGGCAGGTGGGTGTGTATCCTCTGTTCACCGCTGCCTGGAGATAGGGGACTTCTTCCAGGTTGTAACCGAGCAGGCGAGCGGCCACCAGGTCCACAGCGATCGGGTTCCTGCCCATGAGGATGAGGCCGAGATTGCGCGGGTCCGGAACCGCTTCATTCCCGACACCCACATCCACGGCGTCCATCACCACGAAATCCGGCCAGCCTGCGGACAGGAGATCCACGATCTTTTCATCGAGCAGAAAGTCGTGCCGGATGCTCCGCTCATCGTCCGAGCAGATCCCGATGTTGAGCTTCACGGCTCCGGTCACGTTGCTCACGCAGTGGCACTTGAGCTTTGGCAGGTAGACCTTGGAATCGGCCCGGGCCATCCTTCGAGCGATGCGGAGATTGTCGTGCACCTGTCCACCCACAAAGACCCTATCCCTTCTTTCCTCGTTAATGCAGAAAAGGTCCACCGGGCAGGGAGCCTCTTCACGAACACGACGGATTTCTTCAGGGTATCCCGCATACTTGTAGACCATGCGGGTGGGCATGCTCATGGCCGCATTCTCTCCCATATCCAGGCGCTCGACCCCGGGGGATCGGGCCAGGGCCAGAAGGGCCGTGCCCATGAATCCCGGGTGGGTGTATGCATGGGTTCCGTACATGTCAGGCTTGTAACCAAACACGAGGTTCGGCTTCACAAAGACCTTCCCGGAAGGGACGTATCCCAACGCGTTCATCCCTTCGTGTATGATCCTTCCCATCCTTTCCCGGTCATATGACTCGCATCGCATGACCCGTACGGTATTCCCCATACACGCCTCCTTTTCCCATCCGGGAGCCCCCGCATGCCCAAGACGAACACAGGATGGCTCGAACAGGGGTTGTCTGCAAAAGGATAGAGGGCCGTTGCGATTCGGTCAAGAAAAGCGCTCTGCAACAGAGATACGGGGGCCTGTCCACACAAAGATAAAAAGAAACGCTGTCCCGGCATGCAGGGGTCACGGGAAAGGTTGTGAGCCGAACTCCCTGAAAAAAATCCTTGTGCCGGGGCATCTAATGTTGTTAGATTTGACCTGCCATGAACCCAAGAAAAAGGAGAGATCCCATGCCGGACAGCACCTACAAAATCATCGAACTCGTGGGAACCAGCGAAAAGTCCTGGGAGGACGCAGCCAAGACAGCCGTGGAGACGGCATCCAAGTCGCTCAGGGACCTTCGGATCGCCGAGATCTCGGAACTGGATATGAGGCTCGAGGACGGCAAAGTGTCAGCCTTCCGTGCCCGTGTGAAGGTTTCATTCAAGTACGTGGGGAAAGAGTGATCCGGATTTCAATCCACCTTATCCGTGAGCTCTGTTCTTGAGGAACCCCGGTCCGGGCCGTTCCTTTGTTGGTACGATGTGACTGCCCACGACTTACGCTGACTGCAGGTCTGTTTTCAATCAAGAAACCTGGCCCTCTGGGCCAGGTTTCTTTCCTCAAGAGGAGAGAGGCGCAGTGTGTGCACCTCTCCATCCTGCGGGGTGAAGTAGTCCACGAGCATTCGAGAGGCGTTCCTTTCCCACCTCCCATCGCTCACCTCAACCAGGAAGCCATCCGGATAGATCCTCTCCGGGACCTTGATCTGCGTGGGTCCGCGTGCTTCGGGGTCTGCCCGAAAGGAGAGCTCAAGGGTGCCTGAAGCAGGGTCGAACCAGGATTCGATGGGGGTTCCTGCAACCCGGCTCGGGTAGGGCCGGACAAAGACACCCACATGAGGGGTCTCCACCCCCCCCGGGCCCACCAGGGAAGTGGGCTCGTCGTTCCAGTTCACATCCGTGGGATTGTAGGTCCAGATGGCGGATCCCATGAAGAACTCTTCCAGGAGGCCGATCTGCTCGGACAGGTAGGTGATATTGTCCACCCGGTTGGTGGGCACACCGTACTCTCCGATGTAGACCGGTACATCCCAGTCGGCTGCACTTGCTGCAATATCTTCCAGGCGCGCGCGCAGACGCGGGAGGTTGCCCGGTCTGCCGGCCAGAAGGGTCAACCCATCGTACCAGTGAGCCCCGAAGACCACGTTCGGAAGGCCCACCGCCTCCAGGTAGGTGGGGAACCCGATGCTGAAGGTCCCGGTCGTGCCGTAGAGGAAAAGCATGTCCGGGTTATGCGCAGCCATTGCCTGTATGAGTTCCCTGAAGAAAGGGACCAGCACGTCTCTCTCGAAGGTCCCGTCGAAGCGCCAGTAAGAGATGTCATAGGGTTCATTGAAGAGGTCGAAGCCGATGAGCGCTGGATGTTGAGAGAACCGGCCTGCCAGGTGAAGCATCATCCGGATGTAGGCCTGTCGAAGCTCCTGGCTCGACCAGAACCGTGAAAAACTCTGTATGACCCCCGGAGACAGGAAGTAGTTCACCGGCCACAGCTCAAAGGGTTCCGGGCACTCCTCTTCCCTGTATTCGGGGTGAACGGCCCATTCAGGGAACCCGTCACCGCAGAAGTTCCGCGCGTACAGGTCCTGATGGCTGTCCAGGATGGCCAGGATCCCCCTTTGCGCACACCCGTCGAGGAGGGCCTCGATGGCATCCAGGTATCCTTCATCGTACTGCCCCTCCAACGGCTCCACGCCTTCCCAGGTAAAGACGAGCCGGATGGAGTTCATGCCCCATTCAGCCAGCTGGTCCAGGTAATCGAGATCCTCGAACGGAAGGAAGGGAGGCAGCTTGGAACGGCTGCCCACATTGATCCCGCGAAGGATCACGGCCCGGTTGTTCCTGTCACGGATCCAGGTGCCGTCCGTGTGGAGCCGGGTCACCTGATCGCCGTCGGGCGACGGTGTTTGGGCCTTGTTGCGTGTTCCGCAGGCGGAAAGAAACGCGCAGAGGATGATCGCGAAAACGATTTTCTTTGATTCCACACGTGTCTCCTTTTTCCTGAAATCGCGTTGATGCAATCAACGGAATCGCTGAGGGGAGAGAACCTTTTCATCGATTCGATCGGTTTTCCCTTCCAGGATGAGATCCGCTGCGATCCGGCCCACGGCAGGGCTTGTTTCAATGCCTGCTCCCCCCTGTCCCGCCAGCCAGAAGAACCCCTTGACCAGAGGGTCGTCGCCCACGACGAAACCCTGATCCGGTGCAAAGGTCCTCAGCCCGGCCCATGTACGCTGAAGGGCCCTGGGAACGAGCCGGGGAGCGAGGGACTCCATGCGGTGAATGGTCTGGGCGACGACCCGTTCGTCGGGCCGCGCATCACAGGGCTCCATGGGGTCCTCGTCCATGGGGCTTGCGATCAGGCCCGCGGATTCGCGGCCGAAGTAGAGTGGAGTGGAATAGTGAGCCAGAAAGGGCCACCCGTCTGTTTTTACCTCCCCGGGGGGCAGGAAGGAGATGACCGTTCTACGCTTCGGCGTGAGCTCAATGGGCGCAGCACCTGCCATGTTGCCCACCCTGCCGGCCCACGCGCCTGCTGCGTTCACGACCCTGTCGGCCCTGATCTCGCCGTCGGGGGTTCTTACACCCCTGCATCGGCCCCGGTCCACGATCACGTCAAGGACCTCTGTGCCGCAGCGAAGCTCTGCACCGTGCTTTTTGGCATGACCCAGGTAGCCCCACAAAAGACCGTGTACATCGATGTGCCCGTCCTCGCTGAGGAGGAGCCCTCTGTGGAAATGCCCGGATGTCAGAACCGGGACTTGCGAGAGGACCTCGTCCGGGGAGAGAACCGCATAGGCCACACCGGCGGAATCGAGAAAGGGGAAGAACCCCTCCACCAGGCTCCACCAGTCCTGGTCGAACAGGGCGAGGATCCCTGACGGCACAAGGAGCGGATGATCCGAGAACCCTTCAGGGGGACTGTAAAGGAAGTCCGCACCCAACAGCTTCAACTCCAGCACCGAAGGGATGGGGTCGATCCTGACCAGTACCGCTGCACTCCTCCCTGTGGAATGGTAGGCCGGTTGTTCCTCCTTCTCCAGGATGAGCACGTCGGAGATGCCGCTCCGGCCGAGGAAATAAGCCAGGGAGGCACCGGCGATACCGCCCCCCACAATGATGATTTGATAATGATCCTTTGTGTCCATTGTCCTTCGCCTATATTTCCTTTTGCTGCCCCTGCAAAGTCGCCCCACAAAGGAAGTCCATGTGCAGGACGAAAGGATTTATTCTAGCACACACCTCATTCCCCAACATCCCTGTGTTCAGACGGGTCACCACGCTGGATTTGGAGTCTTGATGATCTATTCTGTACTGTGCTATGGAGAGCTTTCGGTAGAACCTGGATGCCTGGAGACCAGGCCAAGAAAAGGGAAGGATACGGGAACCAGCAATGAGACAACTGGCACTTCCTGGACGGATCCCGCTTCTCTGTTCAGCCCTCTTCCTGCTGATCCCTTTTTCGCTGGATGCGAACACGCCGGCCGGAGACAAACAGCCATTGAGCAGCTCAGCTGTCCGTTCGCCAGGCTCCTATACCGTCAGGGAAACGGTCGTTTCAACCGCGAAGACCGAACAGGATGTATTTTTCGCTCCTCAGTATGCCTCTTTTTTGACGCGGGAAGAGATCGAGGACAGGATCCCGGCCTCCACCCCGGAGCTGTTTGATCGGATGTCCGGTATTCTCGTGCAAAAGACGAACTGGGGCGGTGGTTCGGTTTTCATCCGCGGCCTCACAGGGAAGCATATCCTCCTCCTCGTGGACGGTGTGCGGCTCAACAACTCCCTTTACCGGTCCGGCCCTCATCAGTACCTCAATACCCTTGACCCCAACATGATCGAGCGGATCGAGGTGATCCGGGGGCCCATGAGCGTGCTCTACGGGTCCGACGCACTGGGTGGTGCGGTGAACATCATCACAAAGAAGAGAACGGATTTCGAGCAAGAAAGGGGATGGAACGGCCAGGTCTCCGGCAAGTACGGGAGTGCCGCACGGGAGAGGGTGGGACGGGTGCAGCTGGAGGCCAATGCGAACCGGTTCGGTGCCATCATGGGAGCCACCTACCGGTGTTTCAGTGATCTCAGGGGTGGTCGCGGGACAGGGGTTCAGACGCCCACGGGGTACGAGGAGGTGAATGCGGATGCCAAGGTCAACCTCCTTGCCCGTGAGAACCACGAGGCGGTGTTTGCAACCCAGTTCACACGGCAGTTCGACGTACCCAAGACCAGTGAGGTCACCCTGGGAGGAAAGCGGAAGTTCAACTATGAGCCACAGGTCCGCTCTCTCCAGTACATGCAGTATGAAGGGCGGGACCTCCTGGACGGCTGGCTGAGCCTGGCACGGGTCAATGTATCCTACAACCTTCAGATCGAAGGCGAGGAGGTGATCAAGGACGACCCGGACGTGGAGACAAGGGAGCGGAACGGGGCCCGCACGCTCGGGGCATTGATCCATCTCCGGTCTCGACCGGTGAGCCTGTTCCGGTTCAGCGGCGGCGCGGAGTTCTACCAGGACTGGATCAGAAGCTCCAAGGAGCAGATCAACCACGCAACCGGCATGGTCGCACCCATGAAGAGCGCCTTCCCGGACGATGCGGTCTACCGGCATGTGGGCGTCTACCTGCAGGACGAAACCCCCGTGGGAGACCGTATCCTGTTGACACTGGGAGGCCGGTACAGCCATGTGTACACCTCCGGGGTCCTCAGGGATCCGGCTGCGGGTACGCAGGCACCCCTTCTTCTCGAGACGGACAACCTTTCCGGGAACGCCCAGGTGCGCGTGGAGATCGTCCCGTGGCTCTGTCTCGTGGGGGGCGTGGCCCAGGGCTTTCGCGCACCGAACATGGAGGACTTCTTCGGCAAGGTGGATTTCACCACGGAGATCCCCAACACGAACCTGAAACCCGAGCGATCCCTGAATTACGAGTGCGGGCTGAAGGTCCGAAGCGCCCGTTTTCAAGGGAACCTCTTCTGGTTTCGTTCGGAATACGAGGACCTGATCGATCGCGTAGATGTCCCCATGGGAGCGAACACGACGGTGCAGAGACAGAACGTGGGGGAAGCACGCATCCAGGGCGTGGAGCTGGACTTCCGGGTGAGGCTTCCCAGGGGCTTTTCGGTGATGGGAACCTACGCATGGATTCGGGGTACGAACCTCACCAGGGACGAGCCGCTGCGCAGGATCCCTCCCATGACCGGCTCCCTCACGGTTCGCTACGAACCCGGCGACCGCTACTGGGTGGAGGCCTGGGGTCGCTTTGCAGGACGTCAGGACCGGCTGTCAGGAGGAGACATGGACGACAAGCGGATACCGGATGGTGGGACCCCGGGATACGCGGTTTTTGGCCTCTCGGGAGGAATTCGGGTTTGTGAAGGGCTGGAAACCACCCTCGCGGTGGAGAACATAGGCGACAGGAAATACAAAACCCACGGTTCCGGGATCTTTGCTCCGGGAAACAACGTCATGCTGGGCGCAAGATACACCTTCTAGCCGAATCCACCTTCCTGTAGAACACATCAAAAGGTTTAAGAGAACCTGAAAACACATGAAAACCCCACACCCGCTCGACAACGGGGTTCTGTGGGATTTCAGATAAAAAAAGGAGAAAGCCATGGAGCTTGTACATAAGAAAACCAGATTGCCGGAACAGGACAAACCAAGGATCTCTCCCCTGGAAAGACTCGCCCTGGAGGGATACCCCTTACAACTGGTAGCCGGGGAAGAATCCGTCGGCTCTGCATGGAGCCCGCCTGTGGATTTCGTGGAGGAAAAGGGCCGGTATGTCATGATCATGGACGCTCCCGGCATGAAGAAAACGGATATTCATGTGGATTACAAGGACGGGATCCTCTACGTCCGGGGACAGAGGGCACACGAAAAGGAGGTGGGAAACGGCGGAAGCCTGCGATACACGCTTGAGAGACGCTGCGGCAGCTTCATGCGGCACTTTCACCTCAATGCCAGTGTCATGCCCGAGAGGATTCGAGCCGACTACAAGAACGGTATTCTCAAGGTGACCATCCCGAAGAACGAAAAGGCCCAGTCCAAGAGCGTTACCGTGAAGGTGAACTGACACGGACGGTCCTGGAAGAAGCGGAACGGGAGAATAGCGGGTTTCTATTCTCCCGTTTCATTTGTGCGCCGGGCACGGCGCTGTCAACCGGAGCCCCCGGTTCTTCTCGCGGTTTTTCCGTTGCTTCCTGTTGAATTCCTCCAGGGGCCGGCCGATGACCGGTGACCCTGCCATCACCTCGGTCTCGATGATGTGCCCTTCGCCGGTTCCGTAGAGGACCGACCTGGACGAGCCGTGGTGAAGCTTGTTTTCCAGAAGCATGGCCAGGTTCGAACTCCGCTGCACGAACTCTACGAATGTTTCCGGGGGGAATGCCCCAGGCCTGTCTTCGTGAATCAGGGAGACAACCTTTTGTTTCTTGAATCGTTCCGCAGCCAGCCGGCAGACTTTTCATCCAAGTTACAGGCAGGTTTATTCCCGAGGGGGTTTCTAATACTATCTGATGTAGAATCTCTGGAAAAAGGATTGCCGGGAGCACCTTCATGCGAATCGTTTATGCAACTGACATCCATGGGGCCGTACAGCCTCTGAGAACCTTGCTCGAAAGAACGGAAGCGGATCTCTACATCATCGCAGGAGATCTGCTGAAGGGCGCTTTCCGTTCTTCAAAGAACTTTTTTCGATTCAGTGAGCTTCAACAGCACTTCAACCATCTCAAGTGCAGGTCCAGAACCGAGGTGCTGACGCGATCCTTCGTGGAGGGCCTTCTACAGGACACCGGGATGACGGCAGAAGAGAAAGAGAAGGCCCGGGAGTACCTTCGGCTCCACCGACTGGCCCGGAAGACCATGCTCAAGGACCTCAATGCCCTGGAGACCCTTTTCTCGTCCTTTCCGGAAAAGAGGGTCCTCGTGTTGCCGGGAAACTACGATCTGGATCTCAGGCAAACGACGCTCACGGACAGGAATCTGCACAAAGGTGTTTTTACGGTGAACGGCTTGAGGATAGCAGGCTACGGGGGTGCAAAGGTCTCGACACCGGGGATCCCGGAGGATCTCGTGGTTCCCTTCATCGAGGCCAGGGAAGGGGGACGCCTGATATCGGAACCGCGGGATTTCCTCTCCTCGGAAAAACCCGATCTCGCCGTTCTCCACATGCCGCCCTTTGGTTTTCTGGACCAGCTCCGTTCCTACGGTCACGTGGGGAGTGTGGGTGTGCGCGACTACATCGACCAGTTCCTGCCCAAGCTCGTCCTGTGCGGTCACCTGCACGAGAGCTGGGGGGCCGTGAGCTACAGGGGGACCGTGCTGGTGAACCCGTCAAACTTTGCCAGGACCCCGGACGTCATGGGGATTCGGAGGGGGGGAACCTTCTTCGATTGTATCCTCGAAGGTGGATCCTACCGCGTCGGCACACTTCGTCAACTGGAAAGGGGGAAGGTCTACGACCTGGTGGATTACCCTCTTCTGAAGAACGGATCCCTGAAGACCCTGATCGTGGATCCCGACCGTGTACGGCATCTCGGAAGAGACAAGACGGCAGCGGATCAGACCCTGCGGCAGATCCGGGACTTCAGGAGTGTTCGTAATTTCTTCCGAACCTACGAAACCGAGGCCACTACGCAGCGCATTCAGGACCTCCGCAGGGTGTATCGAAAACTGCGGAGGAAGGGTGAGAACGTGGCCTTCGATGTTCTGGGATCCGTAAACTTTGGGATGAGCGAACCCGGATCCGACGTGGATCTGGTGATCTATCGCCGCTGCTCGTGCATGCATGCCCTGCCCGAGACGGCGTGCTCGCTCCCCAAGGAATTGTGGGAAGGCTTTCGTGGGCTGGAAGATCAATACACCATCGACGTGACAGACTGTGTCAACCTCGACCGCGTGGAGGCCTCCATCCGGGAAGAGAATGCGGAATGCCCGGCCCTGCAGAGGTTCATTCTCTATCGTTTCATATGCCGGCCGATCAACCTTCGGATGATTCGAGAGACGGAAAACATGCTCCTTGAGAAACCGGCATTGAGAAAGAAGGTGGAATACCTGTTGAAGGAATACTTCAACATGATGGTCCTTTCACAGAGCCACATCCTCTCCTTCAAGAAATATGAAACCCGCCTTCACGACCAGGGTGTAAACCTTCCGAAAGGTATCGAGGAAAAGCTGCAGACCTACCTGGGCCTGAGGAACGGTTGATCTCATTGAAGAAATCCTGAAGGAAGCATAGAATAGCGGCCTGAGTGAACCCAAGTTTTTTCCCAAAATGGAGGAGCCTCATGTCGCTGTTCAAACGAATCCTTTGCCCTGTGGATTTCTCGGAAATCTCCTCGAGTATCGTTCCCTACGTGAAGTCCCTGGCCGAGAAGTACGATGCGGACGTCCATGTGCTGTTTGTTGCCCGTCTTTTTAAATATTTTGAAAACATCTACGTCCCCGCGGTATCCATCCGCTCCTTTGAAGACAACCTGTGCAAGGGGGCCAGGAAGCGGTTGGATGAATTCGTTCAGGAGCACTTAAAGGAGATGCCCAATGTGACGGCAGAGGTGATCCCCGGCGACCCTTCCCAGGAGATCATCAAGTACATCGAGAACGAGGGGATCGATCTCGTGGTGATCGGAACACACGGGAGAAAGGGACTGGACCACATCGTGTTCGGGAGCGTTGCCGAACACGTGGTCAAAAATTCCCCGGTTCCGGTGGTGAGCGTGAATCCCTATCGCGGAAAGGCCAAATGAGGCTCACCGTCGTGCCGCTCGGTGAGCTCTCCCAGGGCACAAGTTGCACAAAGCCTTCTTCTTCGAACGGCGTAAACAAGGAATATGCGGGCTGTCCGGAAAGCGTGACCCTTGAGACACATGGGCCAACGGTCTTTGCCCCGTTGTCAGTGGAAACGTTTCCGGGGAAGGGTCAAATTCAGGATCTCTTCCTTCCCTGTTTTTGACACGCCCACATCGATTTCCAGTTGATCGTTGCGAATCCCCCAGATCAGCCTGGAGCTTCCGGTCTCGGGTTCCAGATCCGTAATGCAGCGGAGGACCCCGATGATTTCCTTGATCAGTCCGGTGGGAGGGTTCGGGAAGCGGATCTTCTCCCCCCCAACCAGATAGCAGGCTCCGTTCATGTCTCCTGTACGGGTGAACAGGATGTTTCTTGCTTGCTTCTCGATCCCTGAAAGGATCGCGAGGGAGAGGTACTTGAGGGCTGTTTCGGTCATGTCCGGTGTCTTTTCCCCCTCGACCCCTTTATTGCTGATATCGGCAAGCCCGAGAGCCGGATCGGTTTCCGCATAGCAGTCCGTATACTCCTGGAGCCGAACATGAAGATTTCTCGAGTCCTTCATTTTCAACCTCCTTGAAAATTCGTGAAAACACTATTCTAATTCAATGGGTTTCTGAATTATTTTCCTACATTCATAAGGATGCCACGGGACAGAGGAATGATTCCCTGCACAGGGGTTGAAACGGGTGGATGGGTCCCAACCTGGAAATTCAGGTGACATGCCCGTGTCTTGTTGCAGCACGATCTTTTGGCTGATATTCTATGTGGCGCCCAAAGGGCGGGGAGAAGAATGTTCATTGTGTTTTCATATCCCTTCCTTCACCTGGTAAGACTTGGTTGATTCGTATTGAAACCGTTTCTTCTGAAACGCATCCAAGAAAGAATAAGGGCAGAGCTTGAAAAAGTGCTTTTATTCCAGACCTTTTTGAGAACCGAAATCATCAGGGGGAGAGAAAATGCAGGCACAGAAGAGGGATGTAGCTGTAAGGGGGCTCGAAGGAGTCATCGCGGCCGAGACACGCATCGGGTATGTAGACGGGATCAACGGGAAGCTTTATTACGCAGGTTACGAGATCAACGACCTGGCCAAGCACTGCTGCTTCGAGGAGGTTGTCTATCTGCTCTGGAACGACAAGCTTCCCACCAAGAAGGAACTTGCCTCCTTCCGAGCGGAACTGATCCCGGAGATGACACTGCCGAACCC
Source organism: uncultured Thermodesulfobacteriota bacterium (assembly GCA_964609935.1). Classification (GTDB taxonomy): domain Bacteria; phylum Desulfobacterota; class DSWW01; order DSWW01; family DSWW01; genus CAYTRL01. The sequence goes on from CAZSUQ010000025.1 coordinate 11,894, forward strand.
ATTGATCCAGTGGTTCAAGCGGGTTCCCAGGAACGTTCACCCCATGGTGATGCTCCGTTCGGGGATCTCGGATCTCGCTCTTTACGATTCGGAGACCGAGGACAATTCCGAAGAGGCGAACCGGCGGAAGGCCATACGCCTGGTGGCCAGGACTTCGGCCATTATTGCAGGGTTCCATCGCATCTATAACGGGAAGAGGCTCGTCAAACCCGACCCGAAACAGGGGATCGCCTACAATTTTCTCTATATGTTCAACGGGCGCAGACCCACCAAGCAGCAGGTCGAGGCCATGGAACTCATGTACGTCCTCCATGCGGACCATGGGTTCAATGCTTCCACCTTCGCAGCCCGCGTCACGGCCAGCACCCTGGCGGACATCTATGCAGCGATTACCGCAGCCATCGGCGCCCTGATCGGGCCGCTCCACGGAGGGGCCAATCAGCGGGTCATGGAGATGCTCAGCGGCATCGAGGACCCGAGCGATGTTGAAGATTACATCGACGGGATGCTGGACAAGGGAGAGCGGGTCATGGGATTCGGCCACCGTGTCTACAAGGTGGAGGACCCCAGGGCCAAGCACCTCCGAAAGTACGCGGAGTCGCTCTGCCAGGCTCCTCGCACACGGAAATATTACGAGATCAGCCGGAGGGTGGAGCAGAAGGTCAAGAAGGTAAAGGGGATCTATCCGAACGTGGATTTCTATTCCGCCACGGTTCAGTACGCACTGGGCATCCCGGTGGAGTATTACACCACCATCTTCGCTGCATCACGTATCGCCGGGTGGACCGCCCACGTCATCGAACAGCACGCGGACAACCGGTTGATGCGTCCGCGTTCCTTGTACACGGGCACGCTGCAGCGAAAGTACGTGCCCGTGTCCAAGAGGAAGTGACAAGGCAGGTGGCGCATTGGGGCTCAGTACATGAGGAAAGGAAATCTTTGAGGTTCAGGAAATCCGGATCCGGGGATCTTGCATGGAACGAACCGGCTCGGGAGAGGCCATGAAAGAAGAACAGCAGTGCAAAAAGTCGGGTGCTACCTGCAAGAGGGAGGAGCCCGAAGCGGATCTCAAGGAGCAGATCGTGGGGATCGTGGACTCCCTGGCCAGGACCTACGTGGAGGACGATCCCCTGGCCAACGTGGGCGATTACCCCATCCCTTCCCGGGAAGAGGTCATCAGGATCCTTGAGGACATCAAGGAGGTGATCTACCCGGGCTATTTCGGGCAGTGGCCCGTGGATCGGGTGAATTACAAGTACTACCTTGGCACCAAGATGAACGAGATCTACGAAGGTTTCTCAACGCAGATCGCCAAGAGCCTCCGGCACGAATGCACCGGCGCCCACGAGCTCTGCGACCGGTGCATGCGAAGGGGCAGGGAGAACGCCCTGGTGTTCATGGGCAAGCTCCCCGAGATCCGAAGGGCCCTCAGCGGAGACGTGCAGGCCGCACTGGAGAACGACCCGGCTGCGGATCGCATGGAGGAGGTGATCTTCAGTTATCCGGGGGTGAGCGCGATCACGGTCTACCGGGTCGCCCATGAGCTCTATCTCCAGAAGGTTCCCATCCTTCCGAGGATCATGTCCGAATACGCACACACGGTGACCGGGATCGACATCCACCCGGGCGCGCGGGTGGGAGAGCGGTTCTTCATCGACCACGGAACCGGGGTGGTGATCGGCGAGACCTGTGTCATCGGGGACGATGTGAAGATCTACCAGGGCGTAACCCTGGGAGCGCTGAGTATGCCGCGCGACGAGGGAGGGGAGCTGCTCAAAGGGACGAAGCGGCATCCAACCGTGGAGAACGATGTGACGATCTATTCAGGTGCAACGATCCTGGGAGGAGACACGAGGATCGGCACAGGATCGGTGGTGGGAGGAAATGTGTGGCTGACCGGCTCCATCCCGCCGGGGACCAAGGTGGTCATCGAGCCACCCAGGTTGCAGTACAGGGGAAACCGGATCGTTGAGAAGGATCCGGTGATCGACTTCCAGATTTGACGCTTTAAAAAGAAAGGGTGTGGCCATGTGGGACTACACGGACAAGGTATACGAGCACTTCAAGAATCCCAGGAACGTGGGGACGGTGGAGGACCCGGACGGGGTCGGCGATGTGGGCTCCCTGGCGTGCGGCGATGCGCTGCGGCTGTCCTTCAAGCTGGACGAATCGAAACGGATCAAGGAGGCCAAGTTCCAGACGTTCGGTTGCGCGAGCGCCATTGCTTCCTCGTCCGCGCTCACCGAGATCATCAAGGGCATGACGCTGGAGGAGGCGGAGAAGGTTTCGAACCAGGACATTGCGGACTTCCTGGGCGGTCTGCCCGAGGAGAAGATGCACTGCTCTGTCATGGGAAAAGAGGCCCTGGAAGCCGCCATCGCGAACTACAGGGGCGAGAAGATCGTCAAGGATCATGCGGATATCGTCTGCAAGTGTTTCGGCATTACGGGCGAGGAGATCGAGAACGTGGTCCGGGAAAACAAACTCACCACGGTGGAACAGGTTACACACTACACCAAGTCGGGCGGAGGCTGCATGAGCTGCCATCCGGAGATCGAGGAGATCCTGAACAGGATCAAGGTCGAAGGGCCCAAAGAGAAAGCCGTTCCCGACGCCCCGGAAAGGAAGCTCACGAATCTCCAGAAGATCAAGCTCATCGAAGAGACCCTGGAACGGGAGATCAAGCCTTCCCTGAAGGAGGATGGGGGCGACATCGAGCTCATCGACATCGATGGAAACAAGGTTCTTGTGGGGCTGCGCGGGACCTGTTCCTCGTGTCCCGCATCCGACTTCACGATCAAGAACTACGTGGAGACGAAACTTAGGGAATTCGTTACCCCTGAAATCGTGGTTGAGGAAGTGACGTCATGAAAAAGACCGTTTATCTCGACAACAATGCCACCACGAAGGTGGCAGAAGAAGTCCTGGAAGAGATGATGCCGTACTTTCACGATTTTTACGGGAATCCCTCGAGCATGCACACCTTCGGTGGCCAGGTGCACGGGAAGGTTCAGGGAGCCCGGGAGCAGGTGGCCGCACTGCTCGGCGCTCATCCCGACGAGATCGTGTTCACGAGCTGTGGCACGGAAAGTGACAACGCGGCGGTTATGGGAACCCTGGAGACCTACCCGGACAAGAGTCACGTGATCACCACCAGGGTGGAGCATCCCGCCATCTGGAACCTTCGGCTCTATCTGCGCAACCACGGTTATCGCGTAACCGAGCTGTCCGTGGACCGGAAGGGGAGGCTGGACCTGCGGGAGCTGAAAGACGCGCTCACCGAAGACACGGCGCTGGTGAGCGTGATGTACGCCAACAACGAGACGGGCGTGATCTTCCCGGTGGAAGAGATGGCACAGATGGCGGCCGATCGCGGCATCCCGTTCCACACGGACGCGGTTCAGGCCGTGGGAAAGATTCCCCTGGACATGTCACGGAGCCGGGTGGACATGCTTTCCGTTTCCGGGCACAAGCTTCACGCACCCAAGGGCATCGGCGTTCTGTACGTCCGGCGCGGGACCAAGTTCTCCCCGCTTCTCAAGGGGGGCCATCAGGAAAAGGGGAGAAGGGGTGGTACGGAGAACGTTCCGTACATCATCGGCCTGGGAAAGGCCGCCGAGCTGGCTGCCAGGAACATGGAAGACGAGAACAAGCGGGTAAGGGCCCTCAGGGACCGCCTGGAGCAGGGGCTGCTGGAGCGGGTCCCGAATACGCTGGTGAACGGAGACCAGGACCAACGACTCCCCAATACCTCGAACCTGAGCTTCGAGTACATTGAGGGGGAATCCATCCTGATGAGGCTCGATGAGCTGGGCGTTTGCGCCTCCTCCGGATCCGCCTGCACCTCCGGATCCCTTGAGCCCTCTCACGTGCTCAGGGCCATGGGCGTTCCCTTCACGGCTGCCCACGGCTCCATCCGGTTCAGCCTGAGCGTTTACAATACAGAGCAGGAAATGGACTACGTCATCGAGCATCTTCCCCCGATCATCGAAGGGCTCAGGGACCTTTCACCCTTCTGGAAGGACTACAAGTCCGGGAAGATCTCTTCAGCGCTGTCTGCGACATGACCCGGCTGCAGGCGTTCCTGTGTGGTGGGACGTGAACCTCCGATCAACCCTGAGGGCTTTGAACAGGCCTTTCCTGCTGAAAGAGGAGGCAGCCTCAACATGTACACGTCCCGCCGACTCTTCATTCCCGTCCTTCTGGCCCTGCTTACAGGGTTGATTTCTGTTTCAAGGGCACATCCATGTGGAATGAGCACGCACGCAGAGGTGTGCACCCGGGCTGCCCACTACTTCTCCTCCGAGATCCCGCCGGAATACAAGGGGATTCTCACAGAAAACCCGGACGCCTACCAGGCCGGTTCCTCCTTCCCTGACTGGGGGTATTCCTTCGGCTATCCGGACGAATCCGAGGAGGCCCACTGGCCCCCCTTTCTGGAGGCCTTTGCCGGCTATGTCCACGAGACCTACCCAAAGCCCTGGGGTGAAGAGACGCAACGCCTTGTTTCTTTTTACCTGGGGGTCGTTTCTCACGACGTCGCGGATATCGACTGGCACGGGCTTGCCGGTGTCCGGGAGGGCTTCATCGAGGTGATGCGTGAACCGGAGTTCCACGGGGACTGGGGAGGGGCTCACGATGTGGCGGACGAAGGGGGGGACTTTGTGGAGGTCTTTGAGCGCGACATGGACTGGCTCGCCACGAGCTGGTACGTCCCTGTGGATGACGCGGCCCAGGTCTACCAGCGTATGGGCTTTGAAGAGGTGACGGCGGATGTTCTCGAGCCGCGCACATTTCTTCTCTTTCTCGGCGCCGTGGCCAACAAATTCGCCGGCATCTTTCTGTACAGGACCTATGCAAGTCAATCCACCTTTCTGGCTGAGCAGTTTCAGGACTACTTCGTGGGCGGCCTCGACAGCATGGCCATTCGGACCACCTGGTGGTGGGAGACCTATGTGGAGATGCTGGAGAACGGGCTCGCCGCGGGTTCAGGCAGCGGGATAGGGGATGCAGCGCCTCATGATCACGAGCTTGCCCCGACCTTCTCTGCCATCAGACAGGGGCTCATCTGGTGGGAGCAGGGCCTGCTGGAAGTGGACGAGGAGCGCACGGAAAGAGGGATGAGGTATTGTGCCAGGGTCCGCACAACCCTTTCGAAGACAGGAGTGGAACGGCGTGTGGATCCGGGCGTGAGGGAGGAAGAGCCCACCCTCACCATCTATACCGACACCTCGTATGGCTACCTGGGAAGGGCCCTTGCCGGCGGCGATTTCAGTGGAGACGGACTTACAGACCTTGTGCTAGGGGCTCCCGGGTACGGTGAGGACGGCAGGCCGCAGCTCGGTGCTCTGTATCTTTTCCATGGCCGGGGGGCAGGCGTGCCTGTTGACCGCCTGAACACCTCCGAGGCGGACGTGATGTTGAAGGGGACCAAGACCTTCGGACGGTTCGGATGGTCTCTGGCCGTGACGGACCTGAACGCGGACGGGCGAGCGGACCTGGCTGTTGCAGCCCCTACATCGGGCGCCCGCGATATGACCTTTGACGGCGAGGTCTTTGTTTATTTCGGTCATGGTGAGGCCAAGGGTCTTTCAGAGCCCCCTGACCTGGTCATCAAGGGCGTGGACACGTACACGAACCTGGGATGGGACCTGGAAGCAGGGGACGTGGATGGAGACGGAATCCCGGATCTCCTGATCGGAACACCCTATGCAAGGGCCGGCGGTGAGCAGAGGGGTTTGGCTGCGGTCTTCCTGTCCAGCCCTTCCTTCGAATCCGGGGACTTCCTCACCCTCGCGGACGCGGATTGGCTTCAGAGAGGCGACGACGACTACGATTGGTTCGGTTATGCTCTCGGTGCGACCCGGCTGGATGACGGCCGATCGCTTCTCCTGGTGGGTGCTCCCGGTGAGGACGTGGGACAGGTGCAGGCAGCGGGTGCGCTGTTCGGGTTTGACCTGGCAGCCCCGGACCCACACGATCCGGTGTTCGCTCTGAAGGGAGAAAGGGAATTTGACAAGACCGGCACGGCATTTGTCGCAGACCGTTTCTACGGAGACGCCCGAACCATGCTCATCCTGTCTGCGCCCACGAGGGACGTGGGAAAGTACAGGCAGGCAGGTGCTGCCTACATCATCCTGCTGGACGAACTCTCCAGTGAGACCGGCGTACAGGACCTGGACGGTGTGCGGCTTTTCAAGGGCGACCAGGAATTCGGGCGGCTCGGTTGGGCGCTCTGTACAGGG
>CAZSUQ010000026.1:0-17657 GCA_964609935.1 uncultured Thermodesulfobacteriota bacterium
TTGCCCTGAAGGAGGGGCGAGACCCTCTTGAGGGGTATCTGAACTCCTTTGGTTACTGCCGTGAGATCATCCAGGAGCTCGGCAGGGAGATCGTGTATGCACACATCCACTACAATCGAAGCCACGTGCTGAGGTCTGCAGGGGAGAGGGACAACAGGGACGAGCACATGCCCCTGTCGCGGATCCCTCGCCCGTACTGGGAGGCCTATTGGGAAATGCTCCGTTTCATGATGGAAAAGACTTCCATTTCCGAAACGGAACGGGTTAATTTAGAGTTGATTCCACGGCGGTTTTTTCGCTGGTTTACGATCTTTCCCACAGGAGGAACCCTTTCCGAAACCCTGGAAAGTGCAAGGATGCTTCGCGAGGTTCTGAACGGAAGCGTTCAGGCAGGCCAGGGAAAGGGGATTTGAGATGATCGCCGGGATCAGGAACAAAGGGTACCGATTTCGGGTCTACCTGTTTGCGGGATTCATGGTTTTCCTGGTTTTGACCAGCTTTGCCTATACCATCGGCGTGACGTGGTACTCGAAGAACGTGACCGCCATGATCGTGGAAAAGGATTTTCGGGCCAGGAACATCGAGCGGTCCCTGTTTGACCTTCTCCTCTCCATGGACCGGAACCGCAAGAAGTACGTCCTGCTGGAGAAGGTGGAATACAAGACGCTCTACGAACGGGATGCGGAGAAATTTAAGGAGGAACTGGCCAACCTGAAAACCCTGAACCAGACCGAAGAGGAAAGCCGAGCGTGGGAGGAGCTGAAGAAGAGGTTCGAGTCGTACCTTCAAAAGGACCCCCTTTCCGCCCACCGGGAACGTGCGTCCCCGGAAGGGCTGTCCGGTCTTCCCCTGGAGGAGATCAACCGGTTGCTCCGTCTCAATCAGGACAGGATCGACCTCCGTATCGCTGCCATGAGCCGGCTGGAGGGAAAGACGTTCCAGGTGGGCCTCTTTTGGGCGGTCCTCTCCCTTCTGGTGGCATTCGTTTCCTCTGTCCTGTTGATCCGTTCCATCACCAAGCCGATCAAGCTTCTGCAAAACGGCACCCGGGAGATTGCCGAAGGCCGCTTCTCTCACCGGGTGGACCTGGAGCGACAGGATGAACTGGGAGAGCTGGCCGATGCCTTCAACCAGATGGCCCTTCAGCTGAAAAAGCTGGATGATATGAAGAACGAGTTCATGGCCATGGTTTCGCACGAGCTCCGAACCCCCCTGACCTCCATGAAAGAGGCGGTGGAACTGCTGCAGGAGGAAACGGTCGGCCCCCTGAACGAGAAGCAGAAGAACCTGCTCAGGATCAACGCTTCGGGCATGCAGAAGCTTGGCATCTTTGTGGATGACATCCTCAACCTGACGCGGATGGAGGGCGGGCTGGCCCCGCTTTACAGCACATGGTTCGACTTCGAGGTCCTGCTGGAGGAAAAGCTGAACACCTTCCGCCTGCTGGCCGACAAGAAGCAGATTCAACTGTCATCTGTGTATCACCCGGATCCTTTCCCACGCGTGTTCGGGGATGTGGAGCGTCTGAAGCAGGTGCTGGCCAACCTCCTGAACAATGCCATCCTGTTCACGCCGTCCGGAGGCGATGTCACCGTGGAGGCCGAGACCGTGAGCAGCAAATCCCTTCCGGCCGACATCCGGGAGAGCCTCAGGAAGGAAACCGCAAAAACATGGCTGAGGGTGAAGGTGTCGGATACAGGGGAGGGGATCCCCAAGGAGGAGGCCAAAAGGGTTTTCGACAAGTTTTACCAGATCAAGAACAGCTCGGGCTTTAAGCAGATGGGATGTGGGTTGGGGTTGACCATCGCAAAACACATCGTGGAGGCACACGGCGGCACCATCTGGGTGGAAATCTCCCCGCAGCCGGGGGCCACCATGACCTTTGTCGTCCCGCAGGAGGGAAGACCGAAGGATCGTCGCCCCGGAAGAGAGGGCATCCCGGAGAGGGAGCAGGAGGCCCCCCTTTCAGGGATCCTCTGAAAGGCCGGGGAAGGGAAGACGCCTCTCCCCTGGACAGGGATCCGGGAAAGAGGGCAGATCGTATGAAGGACGGGATAAGGCAGGGACATGGGCATTGATTTGAAAGGGGATCAACAAAGGATGTGTACCTTTGCAGGACCCGGAAGGCTCTCCAGGAAAACGTCCTGGACCCTCGGGCTCCTGTGCGTGCTCCTCGTTTCCTGTTCAGGATTCTTCGGGGGGGCGGGCTCTCAACAGGTGCTTCCGCAATCCTACGGCGCCGATGCCCTGGCCCAGCAGGGGCTGAAAAAGGCGCTCCAGTTGATCCAGGAGGGAAAGAGAAAGGAAGCCCGTACCGTCCTGGAGACCTTGTTGCAGGAGGAGGAGCCGGCGCGCATGAACCCGTCCATGGTCCTCTACCTGGGCGCCATGCAGCTGCTGGAGAGAGAGGAACCGGCCCGACTGGAGGCTTCGAAGGAATACCTCCAGGCCTGCACGGAGCGGTTCCCGGCAGGGCCTTACCGTGACAACGCGGAGCAGATCGTTCGTCTCCTCGAGGGGCGAATCAAGAAGGCGAGAAGAGAGGGGATCCGGAACAGGGAAATGGGTCGCCTGGTGGAGAAGCAGAAGGAAGAGATTCAATCCTTGAAGTACAAGATTCAAAAGCTGGAGGAAATCCAGAAGGAAACAGACCTGAAGAGAGAATCGTTGGACTTGAAGTAACCTGGGAAATCCACATCTGCCAAACGAGTGCGGGCGCCCGCAAAAGGGAATGCACTTGGAAAAGGAAAGCGCTTCATGGCGAATGTTCTCGTGATTGACGATGATACCAACATCCTGGAGGTGATCCGGACGCGTCTGGAAGCCAACGGTTATTTTGTCGAGACCTGCACGGATCCGCTGGAGGCGCTGGAGTGTTTCAAAGAGAAACAGTTCGACGTGGTGGTCACCGACATCCGGATGCCCCAGATCGATGGGATCGAGTTACTCAGAAGGATACGGAATCTCTGCTGGAATGTTCCGGTGATCCTCCTGACCGCCTACGGGACGATCCAGAGTGCGGTGGAGGCCATGAAACAGGGGGCGTTTCAGTACCTGACGAAGCCGTTTCAGGGGAAGCAGTTGCTGGAGGAGATCGAGAAGGCCCTGCAGGAACGCGGTCGGTTTCAACGGGACGCCACCTCTGAAGGCGGGAAATATTTTCCAGGGGTTTACGGGGTCAGCCCGCCGATGAAGGCCCTTTACCCCCTTTTGGAACGCATCATGGTAAGCGATTCCACGGTGTTGATACAGGGGGAGAGCGGCACGGGCAAAGAGTTGATTGCACAGATGATCCACTACAACGGCAAACGAAAGGACCACCGCTTTGTCATTCTGGATTGCGGGGCCACCCCTGTTTCGTTGATCGAGAGCGAGCTGTTCGGTCATGCAAGGGGCTCCTTTACCAATGCAACGGACAGTCGCAAGGGCATGTTCGAGCTTGCCCACAGGGGAACCCTTTTTCTTGATGAGATCAGCAGTCTTCCCCTGGATCTCCAGACCCGGCTGCTGCGCGTCCTGCAGGAGGGGCAGTTCAAGCGGGTGGGGGAGAACCAGATGCGGAGAGCGGATGTCCGGATCCTGGCCGCCTCCAACGTGGATTTGAAGGAGCAGGTGGACAAGGGCCTTTTTCGGGGAGACCTTTATTATCGGATCGCCGTCCTGAAGGTTTCCCTCCCTCCCCTGTGCAAGCGGAAAGAGGATATCCCGCTCCTGGCCGACTACTTCCTGAAGAACTTTTCCAAGAAGATGAAAAGAGAGCCCATGGGCTGTGAGGAAGAGGTCATGGATGCCCTGACCTCACACCGCTGGCCCGGGAACATCCGGGAATTGAAGAACATCATCGAGGCGGGAGTCGTGCTGTCAAAGGGGTGCGACCTCTCCCTGGAGGACCTTCTCAACGCCGGGTTCACCCTGGATCCGTCCGGGAACGATTCCCTGGACCCGTCCAGGGATGAACAGGACCTCTCTCTGCCGGAATCCCTTGAACGGCAGGAACGCGGACTCATTCTCAAGGCGCTCAAGCAGAACAACTGGGTTCAGAAGGATGCCGCTGCGGAACTGGGGGTCAGCCCCCGCGTACTCTGTTACAAGATCAAGAAGCTGAACATAGATGTAGGTTAAGCAACATCCAGGTTAACTCTCCTGGTAACGTTGGGAGAGCGTTGCAAGGGTTTTGAGGCTCTTTTCGTGGAGGGAGGGGGAGAGCCGCTTCAGGCCGTACGTCACGCGGGTCAATCCCGAGAAAAGCATGAGGCCCCGGTTCGCCTTGATGCCCTTGACCACCTTCCGTGCAAATGTCTCCGGCGTCATGCCGCCCGTGTAATGCAAAAAGTATCTCACCCTGTCCTGGAATCCGTGCAACTCGATGTTGTCGAAGATGGGTGGCTTGACAACGGCCGGGCAGCGCGTGGATAGCCCCACGTTGTGCCCGGCAAGCTCGGCCCGAACGCATTCGGTCAGGCCCACGAGGGCAAACTTGGTTGTGGCATAGGTGGCCATGTAGGGAGCGGCCACAAGCCCCATCCCGGAAGCGGTCACCACCCAGTGCCCCTCTTTCCGTTCCACCATGGGCCGGACGAAATGGATCAGGGTGTGAATCGCGCCCCACAGGTTTACGCCCAGGACCTTGCGCCAGTGCCGGGACTCCAGGAGGTGGGACTGCCCTCCGATGGCAACGCCCGCGTTGCTCATGGCAATGTCCACCTTGCCGAAGTGTTTGAAGGACTCCCTGGCCAGGCTTTTCATATGGGTTTCCTTTGAGACGTCACAGGGCCGGCTCAACACCTCACGCCCTTTTTCTCGGATCTCTCCGGCAACCTCTGCCAGCGCCTCTTCCTGGATGTCGCACAGGACCAAATGGCAGCCTTCATCGGCCAGGGCCAGGGCCGTGGCCCTTCCGATACCGCTCGCCGCTCCTGTCACCATGGCAATTCGCCCGCGAAGGTCCTTCATCTTCCCTGCCTCCTACCATCGAATGACCGTTGCACCCCAGGTGAATCCCGCACCGAAGGCCACGAGAAGGAGGGTATCCCCTTCCCGGACGCTGCCCTGCTCCAGGGCCTCGCTGAGGGCAATGGGGATGGACCCTGCCGTGGTATTCCCGTACCGATGGATGTTGTTGAAGAATTTCTCTTCCGAAACCTCCAGCCTTGCAGCGCAGAACTGGTTGATCCGGAGGTTGGCCTGGTGGGGGATGAAAAGGGAGATGTCGTCCAGGGAGAGACCGGTGTCCTTCAGGATGTTTTCGATCACCTCCGGCATCTTCGTCACCGCCACCCGGAAGACCTCCTTGCCCCGCATCTTGGGCCAGACCCTCCCCTCGTCGATGTCGGCGTAGGTGATGAAAGGCTTCTGGCTGATGTCCCAGATGTCCAGCTTCAGGGCATCAGCGTAGCGGCCGTCCGCATGCAGCCGGGAGGCGAGGATGCCGCGCTCCGGGTCTTCGGAGGGGCCCACGATGACGGCACCCGCCCCGTCCCCGAAGAGAACGGCAACATCTCTTCCCTCGTTTGTGAAGTTCAGTGCGCTGGAATGGACCTCCGCACCCACCACCAGGATTCGCTTGTACATGCCGATTCGAACAAAAGCATCGGCCACGGTGAGGCTGTAAATGAATCCGCTGCACTGATTGCGGACGTCGAGGCAGCCCACCTCCGGGATCTCCAGCTTCCTCTGAAGGGTGCACCCGGTCCCGGGGAAGTGGTGATCCGGGCTCAGCGTGGCAAGGATGATGAAGTCGATTTCCTCAGGCTCCATCCCGGCGTTTTCCAGGGCATTCCGGGATGCCTCCAGGGCCAGATCGGAACAGTAAACACCCTTTTCCGCGTAACGCCTTTCAACGATCCCTGTACGCTGCTGGATCCAGGCGTCGCTCGTGTCAAACATCTTTTCCAGATCAAAGTTGGTCACGCGCCTTTCGGGCAGATACCGTCCCACACCCAGGATTCTCGACCTGATCATAGAGATTTCCTTCTCCTTGTTTTCACCCTTCCTCTTTTTGCAACTCCGCCGCCGCGGCCCCTCAGGCATCCGCCTCTTCCACGTTGATGGAGGCATGAACCGAGCCGGACAGGGGCAGCTTTTCAAGCAGTGAGATGGTTTTTTCCGTTGGGAAAAAGATCTTGAAGAGCCGGCGATGAACGCCGGCCTCCCGGGCGCTGGCTGAAGACCGACGGACCGGCAGGGGGATGGGCCCCTTCAGGTTTGCAGCGGTCTCCCTGAGTCGGCAGAAGATCTTGTAGGTTTCCTTGTCCAGCACCCTGGGGTCCTCGCTCTCCAGGAACAGCAGAACCTCACTCCGCCATCCGGTTTTCCTTTCCGTCCTTTCACGAGCGGTCCGCTTTTTCACGGGCCGGGAACTCGGCTGGCTTGACGAAATCCGTTTGCGCATGATCGATAGGGTCTTTCCCGGGTTCTGTTCAGTGCGAAACCAGTTGGAAGCTCATCAAGAAGGACGGCAGGGTTGTCAAGCGGAAATGGGTCAAAGACCGGGAGATCTCCCTGCCGCTCTCAAGCTCATAGACTACGCCATAGCACGTGGTGTGGCTCCGGTGAAGATTCCATGGTCGAATGCCGACCTTTTCCCCGATGTATTGATACGCGTTCCCTTGTGCGGAGAAGGCCATTCGGTATCGAATCTTGGCTTCCGTAACGTAACGGAGTTCCAGTGTTCCCCGGCAGGGGGCCTCATCCACCAGCCCTCCAATGCGGATGACCCCCTCACAGGTGGCCGTGAAGAAGTGTTCCCCCTGCAGGGGATTCAGGAAATCCTTCCAGCGCTCACATCCCCAGTTCAATTCGAAGGAGAAGGGGAATTCACCCGGTGGGCCTTCCCTTGCCACGAATTCGTGCTTGCCGTCCATCACCTCGTGGACCTGAAATCCTGCCTGTCCGGGCCGGAGAAGGGCGGGGGAAAAGATCGACATGCTTCTGCTTCCTTTGTTTGCCTGTGCGGGGATCATCAAAGATTCTAGAACCTTCCTTCCCTGATTGCAAGGAATCGGAAGGGCTCTTCCCTTGGAAAGGCCTGTTGCGACGGGTTGTTTGCTTGCCTCTCAGCCCCATGGTACATTGAGCTGGCACGGCTTGATGAGAGCCATCACTCAAAAGGTGAATCATGATACGAGATCAAAAAACCTTGGGTTTACGCTTCCTGTCTCTTTCTTTGCTGGTCGGCCTGCTGGCCTGCGGATGCGCCGGGGTTCGGATCCAATCGGAGGAGATTTATACGAGTAAAACGATACAGGTCAAGCTCGTGGAAGAAGTGGACAAATCCGGAAAGACGATTCCCAAAGGGTATTCCCATCCATGGAACGTGGACAACCGGACACTGGAGGCGTTGCTGGCATCCATCTGTTATCGGAACGGCGTGCCCTTCCTGAAAAAAAAGGATCGGGAGGCCTTCCCGAAACTGGAGAGACTCCGCCTTCTGGAGCCGCTCCGGAAGGCCTTTGCCCGGGCCACACCGGACCAGGCCGTTGACTTCACCCTGCTTCACTCGAAGAAGTGGATGCTTTTCCAGCGGGATTACCTCACCGACGGACTCATGTTTGTCAGGGAGGGAGCGTTCCATTGCGCCTTCCGGAACATCGCCTTTGAAGAGCTCGCCGACCCGGAGGGAACGGCCGGACCCTTCCGTGGAGACCCCACAGAGAGGCCTTACCGCACCTCCTGGTCTCTGGAGGCCGGAGAGGGGCAGGCGCTGACAGAGGGAGATTCCGGGGGACTGCTGGGTTCAAGGGTTTTTCACAACTGGATCCGGTTGGATCTCTCCCGGAACTGGATCGTACCAGACGAGCAGGAAGTGGCTGAGGAGGCCCCGCCACCCGTGGAGGTGGGGACTGCAGCCCCCGAGCCCCTGGAGGTCCAGGAGCCTGCCGCGTCTCCTCCGGAAAGCCTGGAAGAGATCGAGAAGCAGCTGGACTTCCTGGAGGAACTCTACAGGGAGGGCGCGCTGTCGGGGCTGGCCTATGAAAAGAAGAAGAAGGACCTTCTCGAGCGGGCCAAGGCCTTGTCTCCTGCGGAAGAGTAACTCCCTCACCCATGGCACGATTGAAAAGGCTGCTGAAGGAATTCCTGCTCAACGGCTACCTGGGCCTGCTGAACCTTCTTTTGTATCCCATCCTCCTGCTTCTGCTCCCCAGCCGGATACCGGAACGGGTTCTGAAGGGGCACGGCGACCTGATCCATCTCCTTTCCAAGCAACAGCGGCGCAAGGTGACGAACCTGTTGAAGGAGAGGCTTCCAAAGGGAAGAAGCGATGCAGAGGTGGCGTCGATCACCAGAGACAACTTCCGGATTCTCACGAGCTTCTTCTTCTACACCCTTTTCATGATCACCTTTCGCGAGCGGAAGTGGCTTTCCCGGTTCGTAACCTATGAAGGGCTCCATCACCTGGACGGGTCCCTGAAGGACGGCCAGGGGGTGATCATGCCCACCTTTCACTTCAACCACCCCGTTGCCACCCCGGGCTTTCTCCTGATGAAGGACTACAGGGTCACCGGCTATGCCGTGCACCCCTGGGACCTCAAGGTGCCCCTGGTGGCGAAGGTCAACACGTGGCTGGGGTACAGAGGGGGCGGGTGGAAGGGGGACCTGGAGATGGCATACTGGAAAAGGGGGGGGCGCGGTGATTGTATGGCATTTATCTCACCTCCAGAAGAGTTAGTTGTTCCATATAGTCGTTCTCATCGACACGCCCTTCCCGGACAAGAAGGATCTCAAGCCGGTCCAATTCCTCGGCGATCGGATGCTCTTCCCCTCCCGGATCCTGGATGTCATCTACGAGACCGGGCGCCCCGTGCACATTGCCTACACGGTCAGGGACGTGACGGACTGGAGAAGGGCAAAGGTCGTGGTTTCACCGCGGCTGAACATGACGGGTGATCCGGACAGGGACCTGGAAACCATTGTCAAAGCTCACGAAGAGGCTGTGACGCAGCACCCGGAACAGTGGTGGGGCTGGCCCAAGTTCGAGCGGGGCACGCAGGCCTTTCACGATGCACTGCACAAGGGGAAGGGAGGGAATCAACCCTGATCCGGGGGCCGAAGGCCCCCGGAATCCAAAAGGCTTTGCTTAGACCTTCTCGTTCATCGAGTCGTGGAACTCCACGATGTCCTTGGGCCCTTCCTGCTCGTTGAAGGCGATGGCCGTGCGCGGGTGCTGATTCAGCTGGCCGGTAATCATGTAGGGGAGGTCGAAACCCCACTTCAGATCCTTCCGCAGGGGCTCGATGTGTTCCTGGATACAGTGCAGGATCGGCCGGAGTTTGAATTTGGGATTGTGCAGGAACCCAACGAGGAGCTCTGTCTGACAGTTCCCTGCACCGCGACCGAGCCCTGCCATGCTGCTGTCCAGGAGGTTGGCGCCCTGTACGATCGCCTCGATCGTGTTCGCGTAGGCCAGCTGCTGGTTGTTGTGGCAGTGAATCCCCACTTCCTTGTTCGCCGCCTTGATGTGACGAAGGTACTTGTGCGTCAGGTATTGAATCTGTTCGCTGTACAGGGAGCCGAAGCTGTCCACGAGATACACGGCATCCACCTCGGTTCTTGCCAGGGCCTCCAACGCCTGGTCCAGTTCCCACTCCTGGACCGTGGATACGGCCATGAGGTTGCAGGTGGTCTCGTATCCTTTGTCGTGGGCGTCTTTGATCATGTCCACGGCCGTGGGGATCTGGTGGATGTAAGTGGCAACCCGAATCACGTCCAGTACGCTCTGATCACGCGGCAGGATGTCCTCTTTGTAGTCACAGCGCTCCGCATCGGCCATGACCGAGAGCTTCAGCGGCGTTTCGTTCTCTCCCACGATGCGTCGAACGTCCTCTTCATCGCAGAACTTCCACGCGCCGAACTTGTCGCGGGCGAAGATCTTCTTCGAGGCCTTGTAGCCGAATTCCATGTAGTCGATCCCTGCCTGTACGCAGGCATCGTAGATCGCCCTGATGACGGTGTCGTTGAACGTGTGGTTGTTCATCAAGCCGCCGTCGCGCACGGTGCAGTCCAGGACGCGGATCTCGGGCCGGTAACCCAACCATTTTGCCGCGGCGCTGGCGCCTCCGGAGTCTTCCTGATTCGTAGACATGGGTTTCTCCTAAAACCAAGCGTGTTGATGGTAGCTTTTAAAAATACCCCACACGATCCTATTCGTCCAGAGGAGAAGGGAAAAGAGATAGGATGCCGTTGGATGGAGGGATAACCGGTCAACCACCGTCCCGAAGCTTCAGCAGGTGCGCCTTGACCCTCGTTTTTCGTGCGGACTCTTCTTCGTGACGCCGGACGACTTCTGCAGCGGAAAGGTGCAAGTGTTCGGAGAGGATTTCGGCTACACGAGGACGACAAAAGCCCCCCTGGCATCTCCCCATTCCGGCCCGGGTTCTCCGCTTGACCGCGTCAAGGGACGACACCCGCAGCCCGCGGGCCATGGCATCCGTGATCTCCCCGTGAGTCACGCGCTCACACCGGCAGACGATCCGATCCGGCGACGCCGCATCCAGGAGCGACTTGACCTCTTCATCGGTGAGTTCTTTTGGTACGATGACGGGCTCACGGTGCGGATCGAAATCGGACCTGGGACGAAGCTCCAGCCCGGCATCGGCCAGCAGGTCGCGCATCCTCTCCGCGATGGCGGGAGAGGAGGTGAGCCCGGGCGAGTCGATCCCTGCTGCCTGGAAGAAACCTTGAACCTCGGTCTCCTCGATGATGAAGTCCTTCTTCGTGGATGTGGCGCGGGCTCCTGCAAAGGTGGTGATGGCCCTGGAAAGATCGATGCCTGGAACCGATTTCTCGGCACGGGCGTGTATGTCCGAAAGGGCTTCCATGGTCGTATCCACGTTTGTCCTGTCTCCCGTCTCTTCCGCGTTCGGTCCGATCATGAGGTTGCGGTGATAGGTTGGGGTCACGAGAATCCCTTTTCCCTTTGCCGTGGGGGTCTGGAAGATCACGGCCTTCACCAGGTCGCCGTACCCCTTTTCAAACACGATGTACTGACCCTGCCTCGAGACAATGGAGAAGCCCGGCTCAATGAGCATTGCGGATATCCGGTCGGAATAAAGACCCGCTGCGTTCACAACGTAACGGGCCCTGAAGGGACCTTCATTCGATGGGTCTCCCGATGAGGTGCTGATCTCGAAACACCCTGTCTTGCTGATTCCAATGACCTCGGCTTCGAGCGAGAAGATCACGCCGTTTCTCGCGGCGTTTTCGGCGAGGGCAATGGCAAACTCGTAGGGGGAAGCCAGCCCGGCGCTGGGGCAGTAGAGGGCCTCCACGACCTCACCACTTACCCGGGGTTCCCGTTCGGAGAGCTGCGGGGGCGAGAGGATCTCGAGGTCGTGGACCCCGTTCCGCCTGCCGTTGTCCGCGAGCTCCCGAAGGCGGTTCTTCCCTTCGGCATCAAAGGCCAGGACGAGCGAACCGGTCTGCCGGTACCCGAAGGCAAGCTCGCTCTCCATGCGTGCGAACATCCTGTTGCCGGGGCGGCAGAGCGCTGCCTTGAGGGTGCCGTGCCGGGCGCTGTACCCGCCGTGAACGATCCCGCTGTTGGCCTTGGTTGCACCGCACGCCACGTCGCTCTCCTTTTCCAGGACCAGGATCGAAACGGAAAAGCGGGAGAGCTCCCGGGCGATGGCGCAGCCCACCACACCGGCGCCGATGATGCACACGTCATACACCCGTGGATCCTCTTTCATGCACCAACTCCAGGCAAACAGGTACCGTTATCTGCAATGTGAAATGTCCATGAAAAGCAGGGCCTGGCACATCTTAAGGCGTTGGAAGCAAGTACAGGCCAGCGGACTCACCCGTACCGGCTTCTTTCTGTTGCCTCACCACTGCTCCGGCCTCGGAGGCCTCCTCCAGCAGGTGGCGGATCATCCACTCCTCGAACTTCCGCATGAACAGAACCTCGGGGAACTTGTTGTGGTAGAAAGGGGACATCCTCGAATTGCCAACCACCGGAGATGTGATCCGGATGTGTATGCGAGAGAACCAGCCGGTGGATGGGGAGCCTGGTTCTCAGGGCCTGCAGCCGTTCCTGCCCGCATCCCGCGTCGAGCAGAACGTTCTCCTCGCCTGCTTTCCGCCTTTACGAGCCAGATCCCAGGCGCAACAGGGTCACAGAGATCGGCGAGTTTTTCCTCGGCGGCCGTCGTTCCGGCAGGGGTCGAACACTGTGTAGCGGCTTTCATGAACCTCTTCCTGATCCTCGTCAAGCCGGTTTCCCTGTATGCCCGTACTTGTGTTCTCTGTTGGATGCACTCGAGGGGCACGAGGTCTTGAACGACAGCGTGGAGTCCTTTTGCAACATCCACAGCCCCGGGCTTTCCATGGCCCCGGCACCTGCCTTTTGTTCGGCTACTCCTTTGCAGGCAGGATCTCCCATTGAATCTCTTCCCCAGCCCTCCCTTGCGCCTCGAACTCCACGTGCCCGTCCCTGTGCGTGAACCCGGCCGGGACCCCGTTCAGGATCAGCCCGCAGTCGTCCGGGGAGAGGTGAGAAGGGAACCGGATACTGAACCGGAAGACACCGTCGGTGACAGGACGGTAATACCCGCGGTGGCGGTCCGTCAGGTAGGCCATGCCCATCAGGGGAAGCCTCAGGCTGAAGCGGTCAAAGGGAACCCCGGGCGAGATTCGAATGCGTTCGCCCAGCGGGTCGATGCCTGCCAGACGGATGACGTCCAGAAGCGGCCCGCTGTGCCGGTTCATGTTCATGACCGGAAAGTCGGTCATGGGCGTGAAGCTCCAGTTAAAGGTTTCCCCTGGTCGGTCTGCGTAAAAAGCATTGTAGGAGTCCGGCCCGCTCCACACGCCGTACCAGATCTCGGGATAGGTCTCTGCATGCCAGTGGAGCGTTGTCTTGAGAAAGAACTCCCAGGCCTTGTCCGGATCGTGGAGCGACCAGGCCCATGCAAGCCAGCTGTCCACTGCAGCCCACGTCCCTCCGTTCGTGTCCGAACCCGGCACAAGCGGGGTGGGGTAGGGCGGATAGAGACAGAGGGCTCCCGCAGGGGAGGGGTCCACCAGCATCTCTTCGATGTTCTCGAGCAATGTGGAGGTCTTGCCTGGATCCCAGAGACCTGCCAGGAGCGGCCAGGCCTGCGTGTCCAGGAAGAGCTTGTCCTCTCCCAGATAGGTGCCGTCACCGAGATACCCCCTTCGCATCCACTCTCCTGTCCATTCCGCTTGGAGGGCTCCACAGTACCTGTTCCCAAGAGACGCGAGCCGTTGGGAGAAGCCGGGCATGTGCGCTTCCAGCAGCCGGGCAAGGCGAGGGAAGAGATAACAGGCCATCCCTGTGTTCAGGTTCGACTCGCCGAAGATCATGGTGAGCAGGGGGTGCGGGGAGAAGGCGATGAGCACATCGTTCCAGTCACCGGAGCCTGCCCGGATGAGCCCGTTGGGCCCTGTCCCCACCTCCTGTTCCAGGTGGTCCAGGGCCTTGACCAGGTGTTCCCGAACAGCGGCTTCGGACCCGCCGGAGAGGGGGTAAAAGGGGAGAACCTCGTCCAGGAATCCGAAGTCACGCGTCGCCCCGATGTACTCGGCAACCGCCATGAGCAGGAAGAGATCCAGGTCCGTGGATTCCTCGTGAACAAGGTATCCCGAGGCGAACCCGTATCCCTGGTGGGCATAGGGGATCTTTCCTGTGACCGCGTCCTGGGACCTGAGGGAATACCGGATCACGCTGCGGGCCAGTTCCGGCCGGATATAGACCAGAGGCATGGCAAAGAGGGCGAAGTCCCGATGCGCCCCGTTCAGGCCCTGGATGTAGCCGTAGGCAGAGCCCTGGTTCACGATGGGCCCCTCGAAGTAATCCTCGTGAAAGGCCCCTGAAGGAAGGTAATAGCTGTGCCAGAGGACCTCCCTGCGCAGCCACTCCCCCCGGGACCGGGGCGTAACAAGGTCTGCCCGTTGATGGATCCAGGCGTCCGTACTGACCGTGAAGTTCCTGTCCGGATGATCCCGGTATCTCTCCAGAAGAGAGGGGACGGATTCCAGGGGGCCGTACCCGAATGCGTAGGCAAGGAAGGCCTTTTCACCAGGCTCGAGATGCAATCGCTTCCCAAAGACGAGACAGGCCTTTTCGATCTCAGGGGTTCCGGCCGGAAGAAGCAGGGACGGATCCTCCTGCAGGACCGCCTGGGGTTCTTCCAGGTTGCCTGTTCCAAAAAAGTGATCCTGGTCCGTGTAATGGAAGTCAGGCGTCCCGGTCAGGGAGACGAGGAAGCAGGGAGCGGGATAGAAATCCTCCAGGGAGATCCGGTCCTCGGGCGGTGCCTCCACACCGGGCGCAAGTGCCGGCACGGCGGCCAGCAGGCCCTGCCCGGAATCGTAGAGGGTCGTGATCTCGAAAAAGGAATTGAAGATCCAGCGTGCCAGCTCGAAGATCTCGCCCAGCGGTGCGGTCATGATGGGAGCGAGAAGAAGTTCGTAGAGGTTGAAGTCCCAGTATTCATAGACAAGGACATCCCGGGCAAAGGGCGCCCTGTTCCAGATCTCTGTTTCCGAGATCAGGATGGGGGCGTTTCCGAACGGTGCAAAGGTTCTCTCCCTGACGTGCAGGCCGTCCCTCTCTGTTTCTTTTTGAAAGGCGCCCACGGAAAAGGTGCGCTCTTGTGTGGAGAATCCGTGAGAGCGGTACAGTGTGTTCCAGACCTGGTCGCCCGCCTTGAGGAAACGGAATCCGCCGGAGAAATTGTTCCTCTCCGGCTGGTACCGGTTGATGCACTTGCCTCCCCTTGACCAGTCCCAGAACTGGACATAGCCCCCGTTGTGTGCCGTTGCCGTAACCGCGTCGTTTCCCACCTGGTGCCAGTGATCGCTTGCATAGCCCCAGCTCGTGAAGTAGAGGGCCCTGGGATCCTCGAGCTGATTCATGGTGTAGGAGTAAGACGGCAGGCCAAAAGCGTCCGGCAGCCAGGCCCCTTGCACACCGTTCCCGGTTGTTCCGGGGCACACGGGCGGGAAGAAGTCCTCGAAAAGGAGTTGAAAAGCGGATTCAGGCGTTGTTTCGCATCCCCGGGAGGAAGGGGGCAAAGGGGTGGTGCTCGTGTTCTGTGTGCATCCCTTGGATCCAAAGGCAAGGAGGATCAGGATCGGGACGAGCGCAGCCCGTGCGCTCAGGCTCTTCAGAGGGGTGTTGGTTATCTCCACCATCTGCCTGCAAAGGGATCATCTTTTCAGCTGGCTCTTGGATCTGGATTCCTGAGCCTTTGATCCTATTTCTCGCTTATGGTCTCTTCCACCTTCATCCCGAAGTGGCGACCGGCCTCCTCCAGGTAGGCGAGCACCACCAGCCCCTTTTTCAGCTTTGCCACGGACAGGGCCTGGCCGTCGGGCTGCGTGAGCCGGATGGTTTCCGCGTTCTGGAGGATCAGCGAGATCTCCTTTCCCTTGTAGACGGCCGTGACCAGGATCAGGGGCCTCTTTTCCATCTTGGACCGGCCCACGTAAGCGGCCTGGGCCAGTCCCTTGTGGTTGATGATCTGGACCGGATCCCCTGATTTCAAGTCTGCCAGGTACCGGGTCTGGCCGCCCGGGACCTGAACATAGGCATGCACCGCCCCGGCATTGACGCGGAACGGCCGGGTTGCGCAGTAGGGTGTTTCCACGTTTTCCGCATGGACCAGGAACATCCCTGAAGAGGAGTTACCCACGAGAAGCCCCTCGCCGGGACTCATCTGTGTGCAGGTGTCGATGCAGACCCGGTCGCCCATGCCGAGCTGACGCACCTCCCGGATCTTGGCCTTGATCAGGGGATAGCGTTCCCGGCCCTGCTGAAGGAAACGGGCTACCTTCTGGATCTCCTTTGGGTCCTCTGCACGCAGAAGAACCCCCTCGGTCCCCTTTTCCATGATCTCCAGGGCCAGCCTTGCTTCCCTGGCGGAGGAAACCTCTGCAATGATCCTCTCCCTTGCCGCCACGAGGTTTTCCAGGGGGATGACCTTCCAGTCCGCAGTCCGAACGATCAGGAAACGATCCGGTGGAAACCTGAGAGCCTTCTGCTCGTCCCGTTTGCTTCGGATCGTCACCTCGAAAAGATCCTTGCCGGGGACGAGATCACCGTCCGGGGCAACGGTGGTGACGATGCCAAGGGCCTTTGCATCCGGGCTCTTCCCACGGGGGAGCATGATCGCCTCGGCGCCCGCTTCAAGGGCGGCCGTGACAAGGGACTTGTTCCATCGCGGGATTCGCACCCAGAACCGTTTGTTCATTGACTGTCTCCAGGGTCCTTCCTGCTCTTGAGATAATCCAGGGCTTCCTTTGCACTCTTTCCGCCGTGGACGATCATGGTGGCCGCATGCACGAACCTCGCAGGTGTTTCGTGCTGAAAGGCATTCCGGCCCATGCTCAACCCTGCTCCGCCTGCCTGCATCGCCTCCTCGATGGTACGCAAGGTATCTTTCTCGCTCCCCTTGGATCCGCCTGCAATGACCACCGGGATGGATGCGCCTTCCACGACACGGGCAAAGGTCTCAACATCTCCCGTGTAGGGGACCTTGACGATGTCCGCGCCGAGCTCGGCCGCAAGCCGTGCGGCAAGCTTCACGGCCTCGGGATCGCGTTCTTTCGGTATCTTCGCACCTCGCGGGTAGACCATTGCAAGGAGCGGCATGCCCCACTCCAGGCAGGTTTCGGAGACAAAGCCGAAGTCCCGGAGCATCTCGGGCTCGTCTTCCGCTCCGATGTTGATGTGAATGGAAACCGCGTCCGCACCCAGCTTGATGGCCTTCTCCACGCTGCAGACCAGAACCTTGTGATTGGGGTCCGGGCTCACCGAGGTGCTTCCGGACAGGTGCACGATCAGCCCGATGTCCTTGCCGTGTCGGCGGTGTCCGGCGCCCACCATGCCGCTGTGCTCCACGATGGCGTTGGCGCCGCCCTTGGCCACGTTGTCGATGGTCTCGCTCAGCTGGATGAGACCGGGTATGGGGCCGTCGGTCACACCGTGGTCCATGGGCACGATCACGGTCTTGCCCGTGTTCCGGTTCATGATCCTTTCCATACGGATCTGCTTTCCGATCTTCATGGTTTCAGCCTTTACTGTGGGTTTGATGAAAAAAGCGAGCGAGGGTGAATTAAATCACACCGGGCCATTTTTTACAAGATTCACGGGGGGTTAGCGAACCATGAATTCGAAGGAGGTACAGCTCGTAGATTGAAGAGGGGAATGCGGAGCCCCTATGAGGATCCCTCTGCCGGCCGGTTCATCATTTCAGGGTTCTCCACAAGGCGGATCACCTCTTCAGCAAAATGCATGGGCACCTTGCCGTCAACCACACGGTGATCCACAGGGATGCAGATGTAGACAGACTTGCGCGGGACAACCTTGCCGTCCACAACAGCGGGCCTTTCCCTCACCTTTCCGATTCCCATCAGGGCCGTGGTCAGCAGTCGGAAAGGGACCATGATCTCTTCCGGAAGGCATGTGATCTGAAAGGTCCCTGCCACGGACCGCCTGAATTTCGCAAAGCGCAGACAGAGACGTATCAGCCCCCTCCGCATCCACTGAAAAGGGAGGAACCTCCCGATCCAGTTTATCTGTTTAAGAAATTCCTCCTCCTCGGCCCTGACCTTCTCTGCTCCCTCCTTTAACTCGGTTGCCAGGGTGGCCAGATCCTTCTGCTCTACATTCGTCAGGTGGACAACGGGTGCAT
>CAZSUQ010000027.1:0-10405 GCA_964609935.1 uncultured Thermodesulfobacteriota bacterium
CAAACAACCGGTCATTGAATGGCATCGAAAGAACATGGGCCTTTGCCGGGGAAGGAACCACAGGACAAATAAACAGAGGAACACGGAAAGACCTGTATGATGACCCCACCCACAGCCATTTCCAGAAAACGCGTAACCAGGGAGCGCCGGTCCGGAATAAACCCGGGCACATCCCTTTTTCTCTGGTTCTCCCTTTTCCTTCCTCTACTTTTTGGATTCTCATGCGAAGACCAGGGAGGAACGGTTTCAAAGATCGGGGCAGAAGACAGGATCCCTGAGCATGAAGAGCCCTCTGAAACACCATCCCGAAAGCCCGGCAATCGTCTGGTCGCGGAAAAGAGCCCTTACCTGCTGCAGCACGCACACAACCCGGTGGACTGGTTTCCCTGGGGGGAGGAGGCCTTTCAGAAGGCACGCACCGAGGACAAGCCGATCTTTCTGTCCATCGGATACTCCACCTGCCACTGGTGTCACGTCATGGAAGAGGAATCCTTTTCCGACCCTGACGTGGGCAGACGGCTCAACGAGGTCTTTGTTTCCATCAAGGTGGACAGGGAGGAGCGGCCGGACATCGACGACATCTACATGACGGTCTGCCAGCTGATGGAGGGCCGCTGCGGGTGGCCCTTGACCATCCTCATGACCCCTGACAGGAAACCCTTCTTTACCGCCACATACATCCCCAAGGAGAGTCGCTTCGGAAGACTGGGCCTCATGGAACTGATTGATGAAATCGAAACCCTGTGGGGATCCCAACGGGAAGGCCTTCTGGAATCCTCCAACAAGGCCACGGAGGTCCTTCAGCGTATTTCCCGCCCCACCCCGGGAGCGGACATCGAAGCACAGATCCTCAAAAAGGCCTATGAACAGCTCGAGGAGCACTTTGACGAAAGGCACGGAGGATTTGGCGGAGCGCCCAAGTTTCCCCAGGCATCCACCCTCCTCTTCCTTCTTCGGTACTGGAAGCGAACAGGGGAAGAGGATGCGGTCCGGATGGTGGAGAAGACCCTGCAGGAGATGCGCAGGGGCGGCATCTATGACCATCTGGGTTACGGGTTTCATCGCTATGCAACGGATTCAAGGTGGCTGGTGCCCCATTTTGAAAAGATGCTCTACGACCAGGCCCTGCTCGCCATGGTCTACACAGAGGCCTTTCAGGCCAAGGGCAAAGGGATCTACGCTGAAACAGCGCAAGAGATCTTCTCCTACGTCCTGAGGGACATGAAAGCGCCGGAGGGAGGGTTTTACTCTGCCGAGGATGCGGACACCGAGGGGGAAGAAGGGAAGTTCTATCTCTGGAAAATGGACGAATTCCAGCGTGTGTTGGGTGGACAAAGAGAATCGGAGTGGATCAGCGACCTGTTTTCCCTGAAAAAGGCAGGAAACTTCTCAGACCATGGAATGCCTTCCAAAGAAGACGGGCAGGGGCAGGGGAAGAACATCCTGTACCTCGAAAAACCTGTTTCAGCGCATGCAAAGGCGTTGAACATCCCTGAACGGGAACTGAAGCGCCACATGGAAGAGGCCAGGAAGAAGCTCCTTGCGGAGCGTGCCCGTCGAGTCCGCCCCTATCGGGACGACAAGCAGCTGACCGACTGGAACGGGATCATGATCGCTTCCCTGGCCAAGGGCGCGCGCGTATTCGGGAGGCCCGACTACGCATCCGCAGCTGCAAAGGCAGCGGATTTCATCCTCACCCGGGTTCAGGATGACCGGTCCGGACTCCTTCATCGATTCCGCCATGGGGAGTCGGCCATCCCCGCCATGATCAATGACTATGCTTTCCTGGTGTGGGGCCTGATCGAGCTCTACGAAACCACCTTTGAGGCGAGGTATCTAAGGTCTGCCCTGTCCCTCACCGAGAAGATGCTCCATGATTTCTGGGACGAAGAAAACGGAGGATTCTACTTTGTTTCGGACAAGGCAAAAGGACAGATCGTCCGCAGGAAGGTCATCCAGGACGGTGCACTGCCGAGTGGAAATTCGGTGGCGACATGGAACCTCGTCCGCATCGGCCGGATGACCGGCAACACTGGGCTGGAGAAACGAGCAGCGGAGATAGGCCGTGTCTTTTCCTCTCAGATACAGCGTTCCCCTTCAAGCTTCTGCCAGATGATGGTGGCCCTGGAATTCGTGCATGGCTCTCCCCAGGAAGTGGTCCTCGTTGGAGATGCGGAAAGCAAGGAGACGAAGCAGATGCTGAAGGCACTCCGAAAGAGGTTCCTGCCGAACAAGATCGTCTTGCTGAAGCCCGCCGGGTCACGCTCGCAGGAAATCGTCAAACTGGCAGGCTACACCCGGAACTTCCGCAGCCTCCAGGGCCGTACCACGGCATACGTATGCATGCATTATCTGTGCAGGCAACCCACCACGGATGTGGAAACCATGTTGACCCTCCTTGAAGAAAAAGACCCCGGACAACCCTGAAAACGCCAGGCAAAGAAAATTCGTAACATGCTGTAATATAATGGTTTTAGCAAGGCTGCCGTGGATTCTCCCTTGACTTTTTAACGCGATGCGTTATACTTTATTACAGGATACAAACAAAACAGAGAAGGAGGGCATCATGATCATCGACATCGGACCCATTCTCTACGCAGTTGTCATCCTGTACGCCCTGGCGGGAACGCTCTTCCTTACCCTTCTTTGCACAGGGATCTGGGCTGCAAGGAAGATCGTCAGGCAGGCGAAAAGAAAAGAGAAACGTATAAGGGAAGCGTCTCGAACCCCTGCACTTCCCTACCGGCCCATCCCCCAGACACAGAATCGATGAGCCAATCGATTGCCCATGTGGGGGGTTGCAAGGCAACCTCCCACAGGTTCAGCCATTTTGTACATACAGGTTTGACACGCCCGGACAGGGTCCACTATAGTTCTTGAATCAGGAAGCTGTTTCCGGATACAAAGGACCAACCCTCGAACGGGTGTAACCATGGCCCCCATACCAGAAAATTTCAAAAACGCTCCTGTGGAAGTCCTGTGTATGTCCGCCACCCCTCCCCTGATCAAGAAGGGGAAGATCACCTGTCACGGGGAAACCTACTGCGAGGTGCTTCTTGACGAATCGGAGGCCACGATCCCGGTGGGCACGCGCGTCATCGTTGATGGCGGAGAGGAAACCCCCCTGCGCATCACGGGGCAGATCGTCGAGGCATCCGGCCCCTCTTTTCGGGTGGAGCCGGAGCGCATCATCCAGCCCGACAAACGGGATTTTCCGCGTATACAGGGAGGCATCCACGTTCGATACGGGGTTGTGGCGGAGGGAGCAAGCCAGGCATCGGTGTCTGCATGGATCGATGGAGGAGAGCTCCCTGTCGAGGTGGGGGACTGGCAGGAGCCGGATCCGTTCATGGACTTCAGCGGATCCGGACTCAAGTTCGAGGATCAACTCAACTGCAAGGTCGGGGATGAGCTCCTGATGGAACTCCAGGTTCCTCCCTCTCAAGAGGTTTGGCGTGCCACGTCCCGTGTCGTTCGCATTGATCCCATGTCACCGGTGGAGAAGGACGAGCTGGATGACGTGAAGCGCGAACTCGCCCCCACCCACCAGATCGCCATCCAGTTCATTCACCTTCCCCAGGGGGCAACCGACGCCATCAGTGCGTTCATGCTCCGGATCCAGAACGCGCTGCTCACGAGCTGACCCCCCTCACGTATCCCTCTGGATGTAAAGCTTCATCAGTTGTTACTCTGTTTGCCGGTTCACCGCCTCCTGCTTACGCCACACGCTTTAGAAGGTTCTCATGCAAGTTGCGGTGCGGGTAGTGCCGCCCGCAGCAGAAGGCATCATCCAGTATGAGGGCTCGCAACTGGACAATCACGGAGATCTTGAGGAACCCGCCCCTTTTCCACCCCTCCTGGCAATCTCGAGCAATGTCTTGCAGGTGGGCCTGTTGGTGATGGACTCGCCGATATGTGTCCAGGCGATCATTCCGTCTTTGCCTATGTAAAAAACAGACGGTACGGCAATATCCCTTTCCCTGTCTGCAACACCGTACTCCGAGATCACGTGCATGTCCGGATCCGACAGCAAGGGGAAGCTCAAACCCAGTTTCCTGGTCAGTTCTGCGGAGTCCTCTCTGGAGTCCGTGCTGATCCCCAGGATCCTGACCCCTTCTGTCCGAAACGCATCTTTGTGTTCGTTCAGCTCACCGAGCTGGCGTTTGCAGAAGAGTCACCAGTGCCCGCGGTAGAACACGAGCACCACAGGCCCCTGTTGCAGGAGGGCCTGAAGCGAGACCTGTTGTCCGGAAGGGTCCGGCAGGGAAAAGGCAGGGGCCTGGGACTGAACGGTCAGGGGCTCTCCCCTCAGCTCGAGAAAATACCCACACCCCCCAGTGCTCAGGAACAACACGCCCAGAACGGCCGCCAGCCCGCCTGTTGTACGAAACTTTGCCGCGAGAGCGGCGATGGCATGGAATCTTCGGGTTTGCATTTCCATTCCTCCTCCATGAATGTCTGAGGCAGGGATGCCTGAAAAGGTTTCAGGGGCAACCTGTCTACTCCTCTTCTACCCAGCGAAGCCTGGCGATCTGAACCCCGGGGGGTTGGTAGTCGGGATCCCCGTAGAGCAGCCCGCCGATGACATCCCCTGCATGGGTGATGTACCACTGATCGTTCACACGAAACACCTCCGGCGCGTGCGTGTACAGCCTTGCCACAGGCTCCTGGAAGCTTCCGAAGTCATAGGGAGAGGAAGAGCGGAATACAAAGGTGGCATTGTAGTCCTGGAAGAAGATCGGGTGGGTAAAGAAAAGATACCAGTACCCTTTGTAGCGGACCACATGGGGGGACTCTGCAGCCCCAGGGAGGATCTGTGTGTCGGGGATGTCGGCCATGACATCCCGGGTCTGCTCGGACCACTGCAGGAGATCCGGGGAAACCTTGTAAGAGACGGCCGTCATTCCGAAAAGCCTGTCCGCCTCCACCTTCCGGTTGAAGTACATGATCCACTGGCCCTGGTCCGGATCCCGGACAATCTGGGGATCACGGGCAAAGCCCTCCTCCCAGAACAGGACACCCCGCTTCTCCCACTGGAACGGATCCCACCAGGACGCAACAGCCAGGTTCATGGCGTAACGGTCCAGCGGTCCCGTCTCACAGTAGTGGGCATCCGTGTAGTAGAGGTAGATCGCATCCCCCTGGATCACACCGTATGGCGCCCAGATCGTACACTCCGGCATGACGGCTTCCAGCACATCCGGGTGCCGCGTCATGGGCGCATCCAGGGTCGTTCCGACGCCATGTGCCAGGGCGTTGTGGAATTGCCAGGGAGCGCCGCCGTCGATGGCAAGCAGGTGGAAGAGCCCCTGGCGATCTCGAAAGATGCAGTGGTCGTTCAACGAGTGCGGCTGAGGCTCCAGCAAGGTAATGGCTTTTCCTGTACGAAAAGCGTCCTGCTCGATCTCGGGAACGCACTTCAAGGGACGCTCGGAAGGCCTTTGCTCGTTCATCCCTGTGGGGTCCTGCGTCCCGCAGGCCCACATTGCAGGGGCTACCCATACGAGAACGACCGATAACAGCAGCAGGCTCCGGTGAAGCCGGTGAGCGCTCCGGAAATCCTTCTTTTCTTTGACCAGGCTCGAAATCATGACGGCCCGTACCGGGAATCGCTGAAACCGATCCCGTTACTTTACGAATCTGGAGCCGGTCGCTCCACAGGGTCCGGCCTCTCGCGCAACGTTCCACCTGATGATAGGAAACGAATCATCCGGATTATCTCGTTCCCCTGCCTCAAAGACAAGGCTTTCAGGCGGAGAAAAGGCTGGAGGATCTCTCTGTTGACAACCGTCCGTTGCTGTAATAAACCGAAAAAGCACGGACACACGCAAACATGGATAAACAGGGGTTGGAAAACCATGGAAACTGCATTTCTCAAGCTCCTGCAAAAGAGATCCCCTTACCGGGCCATTTCACCGGAGCCGGTGGAAACAGGGCGGAGTAAGGGGCGAAGCGATCACAGGCGTCTCCATACACAAACGGACAGTTCCCCTATCGTGAAAGGAAAGGCCCCATGGTCCAACACGACACGAAACCACAGCCTGCACGAACCGGAACCGGCCGACTCCTTCACGCAATCCTGTTCGCTCTTCTTATCCAGGGCTTGTCCGGGCAGCCATGCACTGCAGCGCCTTCCCCACAGCCACAGGTCAAAACCCTGGACAGGATTCCGGACCCGGTCATTGTGAACAACGCAACCTTGAAAGAAGCCCTGGACGGTACCCCCATACGAAAGATTCGTGTCCTTGCCTTTAAAGAAGAACGTTTCGGAGTGATTCCCTTTCAGGTGGACGAACGGGGCCCGGAAGGGGATCTCATCCTCACGCAAGGTCCTTTAAAGGGCAAGCAGAGGGACACGGAGGGGGATTACGTGGATGCAACATCCCCGGGCATGTTCAACGGCCTGGACGAGATCCTCTTCATGGCCATGGACATGGGTGACCGGGCACCCCCGGAGAGATGGCCCGCGGGTGCCGACAGGGCCGTGGAGATCCAGGCCCTGGACCCGGTGGACGGATCCCGTGAATGGGCCTACATCGTTTCCCTTTCCGATCCCCCTCCGCTCCCGGGAAAGGATTACATCGATTACCGAACCTTTGAGAGGAAGAAGGGCAAGCCCGAGGTGCACATCCTGGCGGAGAACTACCACGCAGCCTTCACCGACCTCGGCAAACCGGTTGCACAGAGCGACTGGCAGATCCGGCAGGGGACATGGGAAGGCAAGGACATCATGAAGACCTTCCGTTCCATCATCGACATCCGGTTGGGCTTCCTTCACTTCGACTTCACCCTTGAAAACATCATTCCCAAGCGGCTGGGCCAGATCGACGGGCCGATACGCGTGGTGCGGAGGATACGCAACAGCGTCCGGTTCGCAGGGATCCCCATTCCGGACTTCCTCGTCAAGAGGCTGGCCGGGGCCGCGTTGGACACGGACAGCTATTACTATCCCGGTTATTTCTTCTTCAACGGCGAACTGTCCGTTCCCTCGGTGGTGGTGAAGTACGGCAAGAAATCAAGTGCCATCTTCACAACAGACTTCGATGTCCCTGCAGTGGGCGCGTACTGGATGGACGAGAAGAACCAGGATGCGGCATGCCTGATGGACGGGGTCATGTCCCCTCAGGAACGGGCCCTGGATGGAAGTCTCTACCGGTGGTCCCTGTTTCATGGCGAACAGGGAGGCTGGATGAACATCCTGACCTTTGGGGAGGGATTCCGCCGTCTCGACATCAGCCTGTATTACATGGACAACGCGGTGGACGGGTTCATCCCCGAGGGAGATCCTCCCCTCATGGCATACGGGTCCACGGGGTATCGTGTAAAGGGGTTCCAGAAGATCCAGCCGGGCAAGCCCCTGGTCTTCAACACCAACATCTTTCCCATCCCTCCGGATTTTCAAAAGGGGGATGAGGCCACGTACATCAACCTGATCTTTCATCCGCTGGAGGTTTCCGTAACGCGCAGGAAGGAGAGGTAGCTCGGTGCCGTTGAGGCTCCGAGCGACAGGATGGATATCAAGTTCCTTCTCGTAGACGCGCTGAACCTGATCCGCCGGGTTTACGCCGCTCAGCCGGGTGAAGACGGCCCGGAGCGCGTGGACAGCGCCATCGCCTCGAGCCTTCAGTCGCTCCAGCGTGCGCTCAGGGAGTGTACGCCCACCCATGCCGCCTGTGTCTTCGAGGGCGAGGGGGCCAGCTGGCGGCACGAGATCTACAAGGCCTACAAGGCGGGCCGCACACCCATGCCCGAAGCCCTGCACTCCGGTCTCGAGGGATTCAGGGAGGCCTTCCTGGAGCAGGGCGCGGGATCCCTGAGCCTTCCGGGGCTGGAGGCGGATGACGTGATCGCAACGCTGGCCGCAAAGGTGGCCGAGCGAAACGGCCGGGTGGTCATCCTTTCCACGGACAAGATGTTTCTCCAGCTGCTCTGCAACCGGATCATGGTCCGGGACCATTTCGGGCAGAGGGACCTGGACGCTTCATATGTGAAGGAGAAATTCGGGGTGAGACCCGACCAGTTCGTGGACTTCCTGGCCCTTGCCGGAGACAGCACGAACAACATCAAGGGTGTGCCTGGCATCGGCCCGAAAAGGGCATCCGGCCTGCTTGCCGAGTTCGACAGCGTGGACCGGCTTCTGTCCGGTGAAAAGCCCGTGGCCGGTAAATTCGGCGAGGTTCTGAACCGGAACGAGGAGGCCCTTCGAAAGGCCCGGACCCTGGTGCGACTCAGGACCGACATGGAACTCGGCGTGAACCTGAAATCCTTCCGATACCCGAAGGGCCCCACTCAGGGCTGATTCCCGGAATGACGATGGGAGGTTGGTTCGTTCTTCGAGGCCCGCTACGTTTCGAGCGGTATGGTCACTTCGTAAACACCGTGCTCCAACTGGGCCTTGATCGGGAGCCCGCCCTTCTCCAGGACCTTCAGGATGGCCTTGTTCGTGGCCAGGACGTCCGCTGTAAACGCCTTGATTCCCCGTTCCCGGGCGAGACGGATGAGGACTTCGTACATGAACGTGGCGAGGCCCTTCCCCTGGTATTCCTCGTCCACCACAAAGGCCAGGTCCGCCTGCGGTCGATCCGGGTACCGGACGAACCTCCCCTCTGCTATGATCTTCCCCTTGCTCACCGGACCCACCAACCCAACGATGGACATGACCTTCCGGTAATCCACGTTCACGTAATCCTGCATCTTGGCGTGGGGCATGGTCTTTACGGAGCTGAAATACCTGTAGTAAACCGCCTCGTCCGAAAAGCGGTAGAAGAGGTGCCGCATCCCCTCTTCATCGGAGGGCTTGATCGCCCTGAACCGGACCTCCAGGTTCTCTTTGAAGGTGTGGCGGGCTGCAGCGTCTTCCGGGTAGAGATGACCGGATTCGGCGATGTAGATCTGATCAGGATAGAGGATCCTGGCCTCCTTGGCCTGCTCCACGAGCTCGGGCCTGTCATCCGGATGCGCGATGTCGATCAACCCCTGCGCCCGTTCCCTCACGGTGCGGCCCTTCATGCTCGTGGTTCCGTACTCGGTGATCACCTGGTCCACCAGCGCACGCAGGCCGAACTGGTTCGGGAAGTCCTCAACGGATATGCGGATGTTGGGATCCCCTTTGCGGTTCCTGCTCGGGAGCGCAAACACGGTCCGCCCTTCCGGAGACAGTTCCGCCCCGTTGAAGAAATCCAGGACCTCACCCGGCCCGCCGGTCACGTTGCCTTTCCCGAAATGGAGCACAATCCTGCCTGAAAGGTCCACCTTTCGGGCAGGCAGGATACCCACGAACCTCGGGTTGCGCCCGATCTGCACCGGGCTGTAGACCTTGTCGACCCCCTGAAACTCCACCATGGGGTTTCGGTCCAGCCACTCCATGAGCTCCGGCGTTCCCAGCGCATAGGAGACCAGGGATTTCCCCCGAAAGATCTCTTTGTAGCGGTTGGACACCGCGCCGCTCTTCAGCAGGTCCATCAACGCGTCGGTCATAAAGGGTGAGTGCACACCCAGGTTCCTCTTGTTGACCAGGTGCCTGCTCAGGGCTTCGTACAGGGGGCCCAGGGAATAGCCGATGCAGCAGCCGTCCTCGATCACCGAAGCCACATTGGCTCCCAGCTTGTCAAAGACCTCGTCCACAGGCCAGCGCTCGAAATAGATGGGGGGTTCGCTGGAACGCACGAACATCTCGATTTCCGATACGTGTACGAAGGTGTCCCCAAAGGTTCTCGGGATCTGCGTGTTGATCTCGCCAACCACGATGGAGGCCTTCTCCATGGCCTGCCTCGAGGCATCCACCGCCACGCCCAGGCTGCAGTAGCCGGCCTCATTGGGCGGTGTGACCTGGACAAAGGCCGCATCCACGCCGATCTGGCCGGACTCGATCAGGCGGGGGATCCCGGAAAAGCGGCTGGGGATGAGATCCACGCGGCCTGCTGTAATCGCTTCACTTGCCACCCACCCGGAAAAGAATGTTTTGAGCCTGTACTTCCTGGAATTCACCTCCTTCGGGGAGATGGCATCTCCAAGGCTCACAAGCTGAATCAACTCCAGGTCCTGAAGGTTCCCTTCATCGGATGTCATCAGGTGTTTCACCAGGGTCCTGGGCTCGGCAACACCGGTTCCGATGAAGATGCTCATCCCGGGCTTGATCTTCTCGAGGGCCTTTTCCGGGGAGACGATCCTCTTCTCCCACGATCGGTCTTTGGCTTCCCTCATCATCCCAACCTCGCTTCCTCTCTTGTTTCTCGAGGACGGCCCATGGCCGTCTTTTCAACTCGCATGGATTTATGTTTAACTCATATCGATCCCGATGAAAACTCTTTTTCACGTTCCTTTGCCCACAAGGAGAAATCCATGAGCAGCGAATCCAGGAAACTCGTCTATTGCTCCGGCCCCCTGTTCTGCCCGGAGGAGATCG
>CAZSUQ010000027.1:10505-11875 GCA_964609935.1 uncultured Thermodesulfobacteriota bacterium
AGGAGATCGTAAAGATGTGCGAAACCTCCCCTGCCCTTCAGGATGCCGGCTGGATCTGAACTAGAAATAACCGAACACGGATGCCCCGATCCCGCTGACCGACCCACTCTGTATCGCTTGATACAATGCGTACTCAACGAGTGCCACGGTCCCAAAGAGGGCGGAAAAGACCCCTGCCGTTATTCCCGCAGCTGCAATCCTTTCCCTGGAAAAGAGCCTTTTTGCCCGGCACCGAGCGTCCTCCCAGTCCAGGAGGATCTCAGGGGCCGTATTTTCCATGACCTGGCTGTTACTTCTCATGTCTGTTACCTCCTCGTTTGTTATCAGAAATTTATTTTTTTCCTACATCATTTGTATGATACGTAATTTGTATATTGCGTAATTTGTATATTGCGTAATTTGTATATTACAAATAATAGGTTAAATTTTTTTTATGTCTCTGTTGAGCACTCTTTCTGATCCAGGAACGGCGTCTCCACCATGGCATCCTTCAACAGTTTCAAGGCTTCTACAACCTTGTGTATGTCGCCGGAAGGGATATTGTCCACGATCCTCCGGTGGTACTGGTGATAGATCCGGCAAATCTGATGAAACAGCTCTGTTCCACTCTCCGTAAGGGAAACACACACCACGCGACGGTCCTTTTCGTCCTGGTATCGCTTCAGGTAGCCGTCCCTCACAAGGTTGTCCACGATCCTCGTCATGGTACTGGTGGCCAGGGTCATGGCCTCACTCAACGCATTCATGGTCACCTTGCCCTTCTTGCCCACGGCCAGGAGCGTGGAGCACTGGGACATGGTCACCCCGCAGCAGAAGATCTCGTTCCTCTCCAGTGAAAGAAAGGTTCGAATCATCTCTGTCAAGAGTTTCCCGAACTCCTGAACATCCGTATCAAAATCGAGAGGGGTCTCGCTCATATTTGCTTCCCTGAAAATTTGTAGCCTACAAATAAATTAATCCCTCACCCTCCCCTTGTCAAGCATTTTTTCCAAAAAAGTGGGCCTGCCTCCCTTCATTTTGAACGATCCTGGCGTGGTGCCAGGCTTAACATCATTAAATTCTTTTAAAAACAATGTGTTACGGTTAACACCCATTTTTTTGTATATCTATTGACAGCTCAATTAATTGCAGATAATATTGTTTGACCTCAAAATAATTTAGTACAAACTTTTTGATTTGATATAATTGTTTTTGATCTCACCTTTCGCCCTTCTGTCAGTAATCCATCAGCGTGGACAGCATGAAGAGCGGACCGGCTCCGGCAGCGGGACCAAGACATTTTTCTTTAAAGTGAGGTAACGCGCCCATGGAAAGTCAGCCGGATCCCATCCGAGAAATCACCATCAAATACTTGCCCTGAGCCTGTCGAA
>CAZSUQ010000027.1:11885-17424 GCA_964609935.1 uncultured Thermodesulfobacteriota bacterium
GATCCGTAAGCTCTAGCAGACGGGCGCCGTTTACACCAAGGAGCTGAACAAGAAATACAATGTGAGCGCCCCCCAGCTTGCCACGCTCAGGATCCTGCTCCATGACGGAGCCATGCCCGCCTCTCAGATCGCCAAGAAGATCATGGTGAACTCCAGCACACTCACCGGCGTGATCGACCGGCTGGAGCAAAAGGGGTTGGTCTCCCGCGCCAGGAACGACCGGGATCGCCGCATCATCCGGATCGAGTTGACGGACTGGGGCCGGGCCCTTGCAGAGAATGCCCCGCCGCCGATCCAGGTGAAGATTATCAAGGGGATGAGAAAGCTCGAGCAGGAGGAAAGGGAAAAGATCATCCAGAGCCTCACGAAGCTGGCTGAGATGATCGACGCCCAGGATCTGGACGTGGAGAGCGAGACGGAAGTTGTCTGATTCTTTATGGATTGAAACGAGCGGGATATCCGCCTTTACCGATCAAGGATGACCAGGGAGATCTTCGTGAACCAGGACCAGGTGGAACAATCGAAAGCCCTGCTCGGCAAAGAGGCCGTGGAGATGCTCCTGCAGGTTCATCAGGACGCCCTCTGGATCCTGGAGAACCTGGGTGTGGGCTGCAAACAACCCGAGATCATGGAGGCCTTCAAGACCGTCGAGGAGGAGGGGGCGGCCGTGGTCTTTGATGAACGCATCTACGTCATGTCCGACCTCGTGGAGCGGTGCCTCGGCACCACCCCGGGGCTGAAGGACTTTTTCGTGCCCATGAACAGCTTCTTCATCGGAGGGACCGCCCCCTATGTCTACGACGACAAGGCAGGCAAGGGAGGGGTGATCCCCACGCCGGAGCACGCAGCTCGGATCGCACAGGTGGCGGAAAAGAGTCCCGTGGTCTCCGGAATGGGCAGGGGGATCAAGCTCAGGGAAGAGGTCCTGCAGATGAACCTCATGGACGAGCACTGCAGCAAGCCCCTTTACTTTGCCGTCACGTCGGATGAAGCCCTTGCCGGCGCCCTGGAGATCTACGAGAGACGCAAGAACATCATGATCGTGTTCTGCGTGCCCCGCCCGCCCCTTCAGGTGAATGAAAACTTTTCCGAGCATTTCTACAAGGTCGTGAAGGCCGGCCTGCCCGTGTTCATCTCCGCCATGCCCATGGCCGGGATCAGTGCGCCGTTCTGTCACAACGGTGTGCTGGCCATGACACATGCCGAGGTCCTTTTCGGTATCTGTGCGGCACAGCTGATCCGTCCGGGCGTCACCTGCATTCACGCAGGGTTCCCCACGATTGCGGACCCCCGGATCGAATACAACCCCAACTACGGCCTGATCAGCCACTACTACCTGAACATCCTCATGACCCACCTGAACCTCATGCTGGACCTGCCCACGTTCCAGAGTGCAGGCACCACCCATGAGGAGCACCCCACGGAAAAGGCGTACAAGGATGCGAGAACAGGGCAGGCCATGTGCAAGAAGTACGGTGTTCACATGATCCGCCATCCCTTTTCCTTTCTCCGGTACCTGATCGATTTTTCCTTTGAAAAGCTGGAAAAGGCCATCCGGATCGCGGAAGAGGTCAAGCCGGAGGAGGCGCCCGAGGTGGAACCTGTGGTCTACGACGAACGGGGCATGGAATCCATCAGGAAGTTCGGCCTTCGGATGTACATGGAGGACCCGCTGACCACCGCGAATATCGGAAAGATTTTTGTACACTAGAAATTCATGACAGGCCTGTTATTCCTTGCAGGCTACGGAAACACGTACACAGGCAAGGCAGACAAAGGATCACGGGAAACACGTTCAAGGTTGCTGGAAGGAACCAGCCAAACACCTTGAAGAACACCGAACACGGAGGCTTAATTCATGTGCGGACTGGCGGGATGTATCGGGGAGAACGATGAAAAGACCATTGGCAGGATGTTGGACACCCTGGACCATCGAGGGCCGGATGACAGGGGCCTTCACAGTTACCGGGATCGCGTTTTCGGACACACGCGCCTGTCCATTGTGGACGTAGCTAAAGGGCACCAACCGATCCTCGCAAACGGCGGGAGTCAGGGAATCATCTGCAACGGAGAAATCTATAACTTCAAAAAACTCAAAAGAAGCTTGTCCTCCGAGCACAGCTTCAAGACGAACTCGGACACAGAGGTCATTCTGCATCTATACAGGGAAAAGGGGGCCGACTGTGTGAAGGATCTGGACGGGATGTTCGCGTTTGCCGCGTTCGATGACGAAGACTTCATTCTGGCCAGAGATCCCATTGGGATCAAGCCGCTTTACTACGGACGGAAGAACGGATCCCTCTATTTCAGTTCCGAGCTGGGTGCAATGAGTTTTGCAGGTCTCGATGAAGTGCACGAGTTCCCTGCAGGCAACTATTATACGCCTGACGAAGGCTTCGTCCCTTACTACAAGGTCCCCAAGATCCAGGACCATCTGCTCACCGACATCGATGAGACCTGTGAGCTGATACGTGAAACATTTATCGATGCCGTGAAGAAGAGGCTGCTGGCCGATCCGGAGGTTCCGGTGGGTTCCTTTTTGAGCGGAGGGCTGGACAGCAGCCTTGTGGCCGCCATTGCAGCCGAGGAGATTCCAAATCTTCACACCTTTGTCGTAGGCATGGAAGACGAGGCAGGCGAGGTCAGCGATGACATCAAGGCGGCCCGGATTGCAGCGGAGCACATCGGATCCACACACCACGAGCTACTCTTTACCGAGGAAGAGTATTACGAAGCGCTGCCCACCGTTATTCAGAAGCTCGAGAGCTACGATCCCTCGCTTGTGCGTTGCGCCATCCCCTGTTACTTCACCTGCAAGCTGGCGGCAGAACACGTCACCGTGGTCCTCACGGGTGAGGGAGCCGATGAGCTTTTCACCGGCTATCACTACATGAAGCATTTCCCGTTTGACAAACTAAACCTGGAGGCGCGCCGGTGCATCGGGAATCTACACAACATCAACCTGCAACGGGCGGACAGGATGGGCATGTTATTCAGCCTGGAACTGCGGGTCCCCTTCCTGGATGTAGCCATGGTGGATCTCGCCATGAAGATCCCCCCAGA
The DNA here is from genome assembly GCA_964609935.1 of uncultured Thermodesulfobacteriota bacterium. GTDB lineage: Bacteria > Desulfobacterota > DSWW01 > DSWW01 > DSWW01 > CAYTRL01. The sequence goes on from CAZSUQ010000027.1 coordinate 14,949, forward strand.
GCTCAAGATCCGTGAGCATGCAGGGGCCAAGATCGAAAAATGGATCCTTCGAAAGGCCTTTGAAAACACGGACTACCTGCCGGAGGAAATCCTCTGGCGTTACAAGGTCCAGTACACCCAGGGAGCGGGTTGTGAGAGCCTGGGCGAGAAGATGGCCGATAAGGCCATGAGCGACGAGGAGTACGCCCGCGTGAAGGCGGAAAACCCTGAGGCCGTCCTGAACAGCAAAGAAGCCGCCTACTATTACAAGATCTTCCGTGGTTTTCACCCACAGGACTCCATCCTGGGATCCATCGGGATCTGGACGGGATTCGACTTTGCCGAGGAACGGGAGAAGGTCCGGGGAACCGTGGACGGGGATTTGAAGCACGATCTTGATGATTCAGAGGAGAACGAAGCGGAAACATGCGATAAAAAGGGGGAGGGGTTGAGGGCTTGAAGCGTTTTCCCGGAGAACGTCGCAGTCCCTTTCATCGGGGACACCGCTGCCATGATTTTCGTCTCCCCGCATCAATTACCGCAAAAGACACAAGGGGGTATCCATGAAGTTCCCAACAAAATCCAACTACATCATTATTGGTGCAGGCATACACGGGTTGAGTACGGCCTTTCACCTGGCACAGGAGTTGAAAATGCAGGGAAAGGGCTCAGGAGAGGACATCCTTGTGCTCGACAAAACCGCGGTGGGTGCCGGAGCATCCGGGATCGCCTGCGGGGTGATCCGCAACAACTACTATCAGCCCGCCATGCAGGAGCTCATTGCCCACAGCGTGGACATCTGGGAGGAGGATGCGGAAGGATACGGATACCTGCCCGTGGGATACATGCAGATCTCCCCGGAGAGCATGCACGCGGACGTGGCGGATATCTACGACCGCCAGAAAGACATCGACTACGATTCAGAATTCATCGAAGGGGAAGAAGACTGCCTCAAGTACATGAAGGGTACCGTTTTTGAAGACTGGCAGGCACGAAACGTCACCTCGATCCTCCATGAGAAACGGGGCGGTTTCGCGCACAACACCCGGACCCTCTACCGGTTGGCGGACAAGGCCGAGGCTGAAGGCGTACGGATCCTCTCCGGTGTCGAGGTCATGGGCATGAGAACCGACAACGGTTCGGTCCGGGGGGTTGAAACCTCCAGGGGATACGTGGATGCGGATTACGTGGTGCTCGGCGTGGGCCCGTGGATCAACCGGTTCTGGGAAATGCTGGACCTTCCGGACAGGATCGACGTGAAGACCAACGGGACCGTTCACGAGGATATGAAGATGTGGACCTACTGGTGCCTTCAGGAGGGCACCCTGGGCGTGAGCCCCGATTTCGGGAAATGCAACCGTGGAGAAATGCCGCCTGTCATCCACGTGGATACCGATGCCCCCCTCATTTCAAGCGAAGACGGCACCTTGATCACGGAAGAGATGTGGGGAATCTACTACAAGCCGGACGACCACTTCAGGGGCATCCAGGGGGGGACCACCCCCTACCTGGTGGACAAGGATAGGGTGAACGTGGATCCCTACGGGATCGACTCCCCGGAATTCGTCTCGGGCCCTGAATTCGCCCACATGTTTACCTCTGCCCTTGCCCACTGCCAGAAAAGGTACCAGGACAAGCACCAGAACTATCGAAAGGAACCGTCCGGGGGCCTGGGCGCCTTTGCTCCGGACAACTTCCCCATCTTCGACGCCATGAAGCAGAACTGCTACATGATCGCCGACTCGAGCCACGGCTACAAGATGATCGGTGTGGGCAAGCTCGTGGCCAGGGAGATCCTGGGACAGGACCAGTCACTGCTGGAGCCCTTCCGGTTCTCACGTTACCAGACAGGAAATCTCCTTCCTGAATCCAACAGCCCGTTTCCTTGGAGTTGACCTGGATATAGAAGTCGCTACAGGGTGAAACAAATGGGCTTGGATGGAAACGATCTGCTGGAGAAGATTCACGCGGACGCGTTGCGGGTGCTCGAGGAGGTGGGCGTCAAGACCTCGTCTCGGGAAATCATAAGGGTCTTTGAAGAGACGGGTCTGGCCGCCTACGACGAAACCACCGGACACCTGCATGTCCTTCCCACTCTCGTTGAGCAGGCCCTCGCGACCGCCCCCAAAAGGGACCAATACTGGATCGAGGAAAACGCCTTCGGCGTGGGCGGGACCGCACCCTTTGTCTATGACGACGAAAGCGGCGATCTGGTGGAGCCCACCCTGGGGCACGTGGCCCGGATTGCGAAGATCACGGACCAGGCGGATCCCATCGCCTTCATGGCCCGCGGTGTCCTGATCAAGAAACAGGAGGTGAAGGTCATCGACACCCTCGTGGAGCACTGCAGGAAGCCGCTCTACGTCGCCGCCTTGACCGACGCCGGCATCGAGCGGGCCCGCCAGGTGCACGAGAAGCGGGGCAACCTCACCATTCAGATCTCCATTATCAACAGCCCGCTCTGCATCATCGAAAGCATGATCGAGCCCTTTCTCAC